>CAXQZJ010000024.1:0-73834 GCA_964228145.1 Alteromonadaceae bacterium
CCTATATTCAGGAACATGTGAGGTTTAACTGATTGGAGATCGCTCAGGAATGAAAAGTAAATTGTTAAGTCTTGTGTCTGTATTGGCACTGGTGGCTGGCGTGAGCATCAAAGCGAATGCGGCCATTCCATTTTTTTCAAATAATGACGAACAGCCCACCCTTGCGCCAATGTTGGAGCGAACCTCGCCGGCTGTTGTGTCTATTTCCGTTCAGGGCACGCAGGTTCAACGACAGCGTGTTCCTGAGATGTTCAAATACTTCTTTGGACCCAATGTGCCCGATGAGCAAGTACAGGAACGGCCGTTCCGTGGTCTTGGCTCTGGTGTCATTATCGATGCAAAGAAGGGTTACGTGGTCACCAATAACCACGTCATAGATAACGCCAATGAAATCCGCGTAAAGCTCAATGATGGTCGGGAATTTCTAGCCAAGAAGTTAGGGGCTGACGAACGCAGTGATATTGCTCTGTTGCAAATCGAGCCGGATAATTTAATCGCCTTGCCTCTCGCGGATTCAGATGAACTCAGAGTGGGTGACTTTGTGATTGCTATCGGTAACCCATTCGGACTTGGACAAACCGTCACCTCAGGTATCGTCAGTGCGCTCGGCCGAAGCGGCCTGAACATTGAGGGTATTGAAGACTTTATACAAACCGATGCCGCCATTAACCGGGGTAACTCCGGCGGCGCATTGGTTAACCTCGATGGCGAACTGGTCGGCATTAATACTGCTATCATTGGTCCGGGAAACATCGGCATCGGTTTTGCCATTCCTGCCAACATGATGAAGTCTCTGGTTGATCAGATCCTGGAATTCGGTGAAGTACGCAGAGGACTATTAGGCATTCGTGGTGGCCCACTGACCGGCGATCTGGCTGAAGCAATGAACCTTGATGTGAGCCAGGGTGCGTATGTTAACGAAGTGACCCCGGACTCAGCGGCGGACCAGGCCGGTATCCAAGCCGGAGACGTGATTGTCGCAATCAATGGTAAACGCATTCGTACCTTTAATGAGTTAAGCGCGAAAATTGCAACCGCAGGGGCGGGCTCCAAAGTAACGCTGACGTTAGTTCGCGAAGGTAAAGAAATGCGCGTGACCGCAACATTGGGCGATTATCAGCAAGCCAATGTCGCAGCGACGGATATGCACCCTGCACTTGAAGGTGCCACGCTGAATAACGGTGAAACCGATAAAGGACAAGCGGGCATCGTGGTCGCTGAACTCGCGCAACGTTCACCAGCGGCAATGACTGGCCTGCAAGAAGGTGATGTCATCGTTGGGGTAAATCGTAAGCGAGTCACAAACCTGGCGGAAATGCGTGAGCACCTGAATGAGGATGCCCGGGTATTTACCCTCAATTTGAAACGAGGCGATCGTTCGGTGTTTCTCGTCGTGCGTTAAGCACATTGTACAGCGCTATCTTAAACAGGCCCATAGTGCTATGCTGTGGGCCTGTTTTTTTTACGTATGTTCGTTGTGAAAACTTCCTCTGTATTTCACTTTTTGTTCAAGTCTGTCGCCATGGGATTGGTGTTGTCGGCTGTATTGTTGATTTTGGTCCCCCAATTACGTCAGGGTGACGGGTTGAACTTTAACTTGTTCAGTGTCAATCCCTCAGCGAATGACAGAGTCAGCTTTCATCAGGCCGTGCGCTCAGCTGCACCGGCTGTGGTGGATATATTCAGCCAAAGCATCCAGACCTCCTCGTTGCCTTATCGGGGCCAGGAAAAGCGTAACTCGCTGGGGTCAGGCGTAATAATGCGTGAAGACGGATATATCCTTACCTGTTATCACGTCATTCAAGGCGCAGAACGAATTTTAGTGCGCTTGTATGATGGCCGCGTGTTAGAAGCACAACTGGTTGGTCAGGACCAACCGACTGATTTGGCCGTACTGAAAGTAAATGAAGCAAACCTGCCGGTCATTGCCCAAGTGGAAACACCGGATATTCAGGTCGGTGATGTCGTGCTTGCCATAGGTAACCCATTAAATCTGGGTCAGACGGTCACACAAGGTGTGATCAGCGCCACCGGACGAGCCGGAATGAGTAATGTATTGGGCTCACAATATGTCGATTATATCCGCATGGATGCCGCCCTCAATGAGGGAAACAGTGGCGGCGCATTGATCGACTCTAACGGCACATTAGTAGGGATCAACAATGCGGTGTTCAAAACCGTCGATTCTCAGGGCCGCGTGGCCAGCGTACCCGGTGTCTTTTTCGCAGTGCCCTATGAGCTGGCTAAAAAAGTCATGGATTCACTGATTGCTAATGGCAGAGTCAGCCGCGGCTACTTGGGTATAACCGGACAAGAGCCGCCACGCAACGAAACCGGTGACACTTTGTTTAACGGTATTTATGTCACAGAAGTAGACCCGGGCGGCCCAGCTGACAAGGCCGGCTTGCAGGTGCAGGACATCCTTACCCGCGTCAATGGGCAGTCGATTCATAATATTCATCAGGTGTTGGATATTGTTGCGGAGTCAGCACCCGGTACGGTACTGTCATTTGAGGTCATTAGACGCGACAGTATATTGAATTTATCTGTCACGCTGGCAGAACTCAGGGCCAGCTAAGCTGACCCTGTACAGTTTTAGTCAGCGATTCGACGAATCGTCGCACCTAAGCCGTTGAGTTTATCTTCAATGCGCTCATAACCACGATCCAAGTGATAGATGCGATCAACCACTGTCTGACCTGAAGCCACCAGGCCGGCGATAACCAAACTCGCTGAGGCGCGCAGATCCGTTGCCATAACCTGAGCGCCGTTCAACACAGAGCTTCCGCGGCAAACTGCGCTGTTATGTTCAAGGTCAATCAATGCCCCCATGCGATGCAGCTCGGGCACATGCATAAAACGATTCTCGAAAATGTTTTCCGTTACTACGCCTGTGCCTTCGGCAACACAGTTAAGTGCCACAAATTGAGCTTGCATATCGGTTGGAAAGCCTGGGTGTGGGGCCGTTTTGATATTGACACTGCGTAATGGCCTGTCCCGCATGTCCAACTCAATCCAATCTTCTCCACAGGTAATCTTAGCCCCGGCTTCTTGCAGTTTACTTAATACCGCGTCCAGAGTCTGAGGTGCTGCGTGGGTACAACGGACCCGCCCTTTGGTCATCGCGGCGGCGACCAGGAAGGTACCGGTTTCAATCCTGTCGGGTAACACAGAATAATCGCAACCCGCTAACGCTGGTTTACCATGGATCTCAATCTTGTCGTTACCGGCATGGCGAACATCCGCACCCATTGAGTTCAAACACTGGGCTAAGTCAACAATTTCAGGTTCGCGCGCGGCATTTTCTAAGACTGTCACACCCTCGGCTAGTGTCGCAGCCATCATCAGGTTCTCGGTCGCCCCGACGCTAACGGTGTCCATAAAGATACGCGCCCCTTGCAGACGGCCGTTGCAGGATGCTTTGATATAGCCATTTTCCACTGAGATCGTTGCACCCATCTGACGCAGGCCGTTGATGTGCAGATCTACAGGTCGCGCACCAATTGCACAGCCTCCGGGCAGAGAAACTTCGGCTTGTCCAAAACGCGCCAACAACGGACCCAACACCAAAATAGAAGCACGCATGGTTTTCACTAGCTCATAAGAAGCGGTGTAATTGTCCAGCGCACCGGTATCTATGCGAATCACGCCCTCAGCTTGTTGCTCTACCTGTGCACCGAGCTGACTGAGTAATTTGGCTGTCGTATTGATGTCACGCAAACGCGGTACATTTCTGAATATACAAGGTTGAGCACTGAGCAAACTCGCAAACAACAAGGGTAAAGCCGCATTCTTAGCCCCCGAAATCCGTACTTCTCCATCGAGCGTTACTCCGCCCTCAATAACCAGCTTTTCCAATCTTTAGCTCCCGGGTTGCAGAAATTTACGTTCGCGTTGCCATTGCTCTGGCGTGAACGCCTTGATGGTAAGGGCATGCAAACTGCCATCAGCGATAGCCGCATTTAAGGGACGGTAAATCATCTGCTGTTTTTTCACCCTGGAGGCACCATCAAAACAGTCGCCCACCGCGATGACCTGGAAGTGAGATCCCTCACCTTCAACAATCAGTTCGTCAAGTGTCAGCGCTTCGCTCAACAAGCGTTTTATTTGTTCTTTATCCATTGGCGATCCCAAAATTTGATAGATATGGGGTTATTGTAACGGTAAAAGCGATTCGATATCGCTTATTTTCGCCAATTTTATCAGGCCGGAGGGCACATTGGTTAAGTGCACCTGACATTCAGAAGAGCGGGCCTCGGCGAGCAAATTAATCAACCATGCCAAACCCGCAGTGTCCGTCGTGCTGACACCCGCAAGGTCAATGCACAATGATTCCCGACCCGTCAATGTGGCAGACTGTTGGTCCCAGCCGCCGCTGACCGTCTGTTGATTCAGCGCCCCACAAACCTTAACCCTATCGGCTTCTACCCGAACATCAATGCTCATCAAAGCTTCCGTTTGGGTAACGTAATCGGTTCGGCATTTTTCTCCCGAAGCAGTGCAATCACAGCATCGATGCCATCTTTACGTAAAATGCCTTCAAGCTCACTGCGTTTTGCAGACAACAAACTGGTTCCTTCAGCGACCATGTCGTAGGCCAACCACTCTTCAGTTTTGTTATTTTTGCGCACTTTAAAAGAAATTTTTATGTCTGGGCGACCAGGCTCCTGAATCAGTGCACGCACAGTTACATTAGAATCATCTTCTACATCCTGGCTGGGCTGGAATACCACGGTCTGATTGTCATATTGGGCCAGTGCGGTTGCATAGGTGTTAATCAGATACTCACGGAATTCCTGAAAATACTCAGGGATTTTGTCACGAGGCACGTCGCTGAAGTATCTGCCAAGCACCTTCAAGGCAGCATATTTGTAGTCGACATAGGGCAGCAGTTCGTCGACCATAATAGTACGCAGGTGATTCGGATCTTTTTGAATCTGAGCCTGTTCCTGTTGCAAACGGCTAAACGTTCGTTCGCCCGCTTGCTTGACCATTTCATAGGGATTGTTTTTATTGACGGCAAACACGGGGCCACTCAACATAACCAGGCTCATCAGAGCCGCGCTCATCAATGATTTAAACATAGGTTTTAAAATATCCTTCATTACTGTTACATAGTGTATAGCAGATTTATTCTTTACTCTTACTGAACAGGAACTGCCCAATTAAATCCTCAAGCACTAGCGCCGATTTAGTGTCTTCAATAAAATCACCATCTTCAAGCACATCAATGCCTTCAAAGGAAAAGCCCGGCTGTAAGCCGATGTACTGCTCACCGAGCAGGCCAGAGGTCAAAATTGCAACCGAACTGGTCTCGGGCAGATCGCGGTACTGAGTTGAAATATCCAGCGTCACTACTGGGGTGAAATTCTTATCATCCAAACGGATATCAGCAACACGACCGACAATGACGCCACCTACTTTCACCGCAGAGCGGACTTTCAGACCGCCAATATTGTCGAACTTCGCTTTTAACTGGTAAGTTTCTTGATCCCCACTGATCCCTTGATTAGCTACATATAAAGACAGCATAAGGCCAGCGGCAATGGCGATGGCAACAAACACACCGACTAACAATTCAATTTTTCGCGTTAACATGGTTAACCCTTTCCTTCTTACAAGCCAAACATCAGGGCAGTTAAAATAAAGTCGAGTCCCAATACCGCCAGCGATGAATTCACCACAGTGCGGGTGGTAGCTGCGCTGATTCCCTCAGAGGTAGGAACACAGTCATAGCCATTAAAAACCGCTATCCAGGTCACCACCAGCGCAAACACCAAACTTTTGATAAAGCCATTCACGACATCCTCTGAGAACTCTACCGAGGAGCGCATCACCGACCAGTAACTGCCCTCATCAACGCCCAGCCAGTCGACACCGACCAACTTACCGCCGATGATGCCAACAGCACTGAAAATTAACGCCAACATCGGCATCGACACAAAGCCAGCCCAAAAACGCGGAGCTATCACCCGGCGCAGCGGATCGATCGCCATCATCTCTAAACTGCTCAGTTGCTCGGTCGCTTTCATTAAGCCAATTTCTGCGGTAAGCGCTGAACCGGCTCGCCCGGCAAACAAAAGTGCAGTTACGACTGGCCCCAATTCCCGCAATAAGCTCAGCGCCACCATGGGTCCAAGGCTGTCCTCGGCACCGTAGTCGGTCAGAACTGTATAGCTTTGCAGCGCCATCACCATGCCAATAAACAACCCGGAGACAGATACAATCAATAGAGACTGAACTCCGACTACGTATACTTGACGGATAAACAGCGGGGTATTTTTTATCGGTTGCGGCACTGCAATCAAAGCACCAAACAGCATGTAGGTTGCCCGCCCCATGGCGGCAAATTTGTCCAGTGTTGCACGCCCCAGCGATATCAATTTATTAACCACGGGCACCTCCAAGCAACTGGGTACGGATATCCGCAGCAGGGTAATGAAAGGGTACCGGTCCATCCGCTTCGCCTTTGAGGAACTGCTGGACTAACTGGCTATCACTGTGTCTGATTTGGTCAGGTGTTCCTGAACCAATTACCTTTTTATCGGCCAGAATATATACATAATCTGCGATTTGCATCACCTCGTCGACATCATGAGTGACGACCACTGAGGTAAGATTCAAGGCGTCATTTAACTCGCGAATGAGCTTAACCAATACGCCCATGGAAATTGGGTCCTGACCGGCAAATGGCTCATCGTACATGATTAATTTAGGGTCCAGCGCGATAGCGCGGGCGAGCGCTGCACGTCTGGCCATGCCCCCGGATAATTCTGACGGCATCATGGCTTCCGCGCCTCTCAGTCCTACCGCCTGCAACTTTAACAACACCAAAGTACGAATGAGTTTTTCGTCTAGCTGAGTGTGTTCACGCAATGGATAAGCGACATTGTCAAATACTGTCATTTCGGTGAACAGGGCACCGCTTTGGAACAACATACTCATATCCCGGCGGGCGCGGTACAGCGCTTTGCGCCCCATGGTCGGAATCGACTTGCCGGCGAACAGAATGTCGCCGCTATCCGGTTTTAACTGACCGCCAATCAAACGCAACAAGGTAGTTTTGCCAATACCACTGGGACCCATTACGGCCGTGGTTTTACCGGCAGGGATCTCCATTGAGATGTCATCATATATGACGCGGTCTCCGCGTTTGAATGTCAGGTTGTTAATCTCAACCAGATTGTCCATGCCTGTTTGTTCCTGTGGCTCGCTTACCAAATTCAAGGTTGCTTAAGTTGGGCTATTGTATGGGTTTTCAATGCCCTGAAGAAAAACTTATTCGTTACAACATGTAATTAAAAATACTCAGTGGCTTTCACTAGGACCTGAATTTCCTATGAAAGTTTAGCGCGACTGTCTATCACCTATACGTTGCCGTTCAGAGTTTGGACTGACGTTTTCGACAATCACGCTGACTTCGAGAGGTAATTGTTTCAGCACGGGCGTCATTCTAGCGCGTTTGCTCCCTGTATTGGTTCGAATATTACGAATTCTATGTTCGCCAACGCGGTTAATCCGTCTCTCGCTGTCGCCCCGACCATTTTCTTTATGGCTCTGAGCTTGTTGCTGGTGTTATTATCTGCCATTCGGGGGTTGCCCTACGCCTTAGTATGACCAAGGCCGTATGGGTCAGTTAAACTGTTTGCTATGATTTGCGGCATAGTCGAAGAGGAAGATACTAGCTTATGAGTGATGCCTTTATTGCATCGGCAAAACGAGTTCTTGATATCGAACAGCGCGCCATCGCTGGACTCCAGCAGTGGATAAATCAAGACTTCGAGCGAGCCTGCCAAATGATTTTGACTTGCCGGGGCAAAGTGGTTGTCACGGGCATGGGAAAATCAGGTCACATGGGCAATAAAATTGCCGCGACTCTTGCCAGTACCGGTACTCCTTCGTTTTTTATGCATCCGGGAGAAGCCAGTCACGGTGATCTGGGCATGCTTAGCGAGCAAGACATCCTGTTAGCTATTTCCAATTCTGGGGAAACTCACGAAATACTCAGCTTATTGCCAGTGATAAAACGCATCGGAGTGCCACTGATCGCGATGTCAGGGAACCCGTCCTCATCGCTCGCTGCCTATGCTGATGCGCATCTATGTATAAAAGTTGAGCAAGAGGCCTGCTCACTGGGCCTGGCGCCGACGTCCAGCACTACAGCAACCGTTGCCATGGGAGACGCCTTGGCAGTGGCATTACTTGATGCCCGGGGTTTTTCCCATGATGATTTTGCACTGTCCCATCCGGGAGGCTCGTTAGGCCGTAAACTGCTGTTACGCTTGAGCGATATTATGCACAGCGGTGAAAGACTTCCCCAAGTAAGCAAACAACAAACCATCATAGACAGCCTGATGGAAATATCCCGAAAAGGGCTGGGAATGACCTGTGTTACCAGTGAAGATGGTAAGCTGGCAGGGATTTTCACCGACGGTGATTTACGCCGTATCCTGGATAAACGGGTCGATATACACAGTGCCAGAATCGGCGATGTGATGACTGAAAAATGTAAAACCGCCAGCCCTGACACACTGGCTGCTGAAGCGCTTAATATGATGGAAAGTTTCAAAATAAGTGCATTGGTCATCATTGATGAACAGCAACGCCCCGTCGGTGCAGTTAATATGCATGATTTACTTCAAGCGGGAATTGCCTGATGTCCTATCTACTCGATGTTAATGAGCAACTGCTTACCGTATTTAGATCGATAAAACTGCTCGCTTGCGATGTCGACGGTGTGTTTTCCGATGGACGGATTTATATGGGCAACGACGGCGAAGAACTTAAAGCGTTTCATACCCGTGACGGCTATGGCTTAAAAGCCATCATGTCATTAGGCATTGAGGTCGCCATCATTACCGGGCGTCGCTCAGCCATAGTGCAAAATCGTATGTCGGCCTTAGGTGTGAAACACATCATTCAGGGCGAGGAAGATAAAGGACCTGCATTAAAAACAATTCAGGCAAAATTGGGCATCGCGCCGGACCATACAGCGAGTATCGGTGATGACATGCCAGATACCGCCATGTATCAATACAGTCAGCTTGCCATTAGTGTTGCTGACGGCCACCCCTTAGTGAAACAACAAGCAGGCTATGTAACTCAGACACCCGGTGGCTTTGGCGCAGTGCGGGAAGTCTGTGATCTGATATTATTGGCCCATCAACAACTGGGTGACATACACGGAGCCAGTGTATGAACCGCATCACCCTGAGCATAGTGCTATTGTTTGCCCTGCTGGCTTGGCTGGGTAGCCAAATCTTCATAGAAGACGACAGTAGTGCCCGGAGTGAACTAAACAACGCTGAACAGCTCAAACCTAATTATCAGGCCTTCGCTATGCATAGCGTGCTGTACACCGATGACGGTCGTATTAACCACGAAGTCTTCGCTCAACAAATGGCCCACTATGATAAACAGGGTTACACCTTATTTACCCAACCCAGTTATGTGATCTACACTGAGAACAGAAAAAATCCATGGCAAATCAGCGCGTTGGAAGGAAAATTAACCGATGACCAACGGTTAATTCTGGAACAGGGAGTGGTCATCCAGAGTACCGACGACAATGGCCTGGTACAGACCATGCAAACCAGTTATATCGAGTTAGACCTGACCAGCAAAGACGTTGTGTCACAGCACCCGGTGACCATTACCGGGGATAATTATATGATTCAGAGCAAGGGCATTAAAGCTAACTTGCAGTCAAATACGTTTGAGATAGGTGAACATGTTGAAACCACTTTCCAGCCAAGTCTTTAAAGCAGGCTTGCTGGCCATTGCACTGAGCGCGAGTGGCGCCTACGCGATTGAGCACGATTTCAGTCAGCTGATTAAAGTGCAATCACAATTTACTAACGGCGATGGCATCGAAAAATCGCTGTTGTACAGTGGCAATGTACGTATCGTGCAAGGTACGCTGGTGATTGAGGCTGATGAAGTCGAAGTGTTGGCAAAAGAAGGCCCGGGCAAAGAAATTTTTATCGCCCGGGGTCAACCTGCAAAATATCAGCAGACTAAAGAAGATGGCACTTTAGTATCTGCCACAGCGAATGAAATTCGCTATCTGGTCTCTGGCCGTGTTCTAACCCTTGAGGGTGCCGCTGAGCTACAGCAAAACAGCAGTCAGGTCAAAGGCGAGTCGATACGCTTTGATATGCAAAATGAAACCGTAAATGCTGCTGGTACCGACGATCAGGGCGGGCGGGTGACCACCATTTTCCAACCCGCCACAACAGAAAAAACCAAACAACCGACTGAGCAGGAAAGCGACGACGATGGCAACCCTTAAAGCTTCGCATCTGGCCAAGTCATACAAGTCACGTCAGGTAGTACGAGACGTCAGTCTGGAGGTATCGACCGGCCAGATTGTCGGTCTTCTGGGCCCTAACGGCGCAGGTAAAACCACGACCTTTTATATGATCGTGGGACTGGTTCCCCTGGATAAGGGCACTATCAGCATTGACGAACAGGACTTAACGCTGGCCCCTATGCACAATCGCGCCAGACTCGGAATCGGCTACCTTCCTCAAGAGTCCTCGATTTTTCGTAAGCTAAGCGTTTGGGAAAACCTGATGGCCATCTTACAAACGCGCAAGGAATTGTCGCGTCAGCAACGCGAAGAACAAGCCGATGAACTGTTAGACGAATTTAACATCAACCATATCCGCAATAGTTTGGGCATGAGCCTGTCAGGGGGCGAACGTCGTCGGGTTGAAATTGCCAGAGCACTGGCAGCGAATCCAAAATTTATTTTACTCGACGAACCCTTCGCGGGTGTTGATCCCATTTCTGTCGGCGATATTAAAAAAATCATTCATCATTTGCGTGATCGTGGGATAGGCGTACTTATTACCGACCATAATGTCAGGGAAACCCTTGATGTTTGCGAAACCGCCTATATCGTTAGTCATGGGGAGTTAATTGCTCAGGGAAATGCCGAACAGGTATTGAGTAATCAACAAGTGCGGGATGTATACCTGGGTGAACAATTCAGGCTATAGTTAAACAACAGGAAGCTGGCCCTAGTGTGGGACCACCAGCAAATTATCAGGACAGACTTAGAAGTACATGAAGCCCTCATTACAGCTTAAATTCAGTCAGCAACTTACAATGACGCCACAGCTTCAACAAGCCATCCGTTTGTTGCAGTTGTCTACGCTGGATTTACAGCAGGAAATTCAGGAAGCGCTGGACAGTAACCCTCTGCTTGAAATGGAAGAAGGCGGTGAAGTCAGCAGCAATCAGGAAGGTGAAGAATTTTCATCCTCTGACAAGCTGGAATCTGGTGAGGCGCTGGAAAAAGCCGAATTGCCTGATGAATTACCTATCGACTCAACCTGGGACGAGTACTACAGCGCATCTTCAGCACCCGCCCCTGCCCCCGTTGCTTCTGGTGATGATGACCAGGTTTTCCAGGGAGAAACGACCGATTCAATTCAAGATCATTTGCTATGGCAAATGCGTCTGACTCACTTTAGTGAAACTGACCAAGCGATCGCTACCGCAATCATTGATGCTATTGATGATGCTGGATATCTGACCTCCAGCGCAGAAGACATTTTGTCCAGTCTCGATATGGACGACAACGAGGTCGAACTGGATGAAGTTGAGTGCGTGTTAAAACGAATTCAACTGTTTGATCCGATTGGCGTTGGCGCACGGGATTTAAAGGAATGCCTCAATGTGCAGCTGCGTCAGTTCAGCGATGATACTCCTTGGCTGCATGAAGCCAAGATCTTGATCAATGACCATATCGATTTGTTAGCCAGTAAAGATTATCGCACGCTGATGCGCAAAACCCGGTTAAATGAAAACCAATTGCGCGAGGCCATGCGCCTGATTCAGTCACTCAACCCAAGACCCGGCAATGCGATTATCAGTGCCGAGCCGGAATACGTGATTCCGGATGTGTCTGTAATGAAAAAAAATGGCCGCTGGATGGTCGAACTAAATCCAGACAGCCTGCCCAAATTAAACATCAATCAGCAATATGCGGCGATGTCCCGGAGCGTTAAAAACAGCTCCGACAGTCAGTTTATTCGTAGTCATATGCAAGAAGCCAAATGGTTTATTAAAAGTCTGCAAAGCCGTAATGAAACCTTGCTCAAAGTTGCCAACTGTATAGTGCAACAACAGCAAGGTTTTTTTGAATATGGCCCGGAAGCAATGAAACCAATGGTGCTGAATGATGTCGCAGAAATGGTAGATATGCATGAATCGACAATTTCACGCGTAACTACGCAAAAGTATATGCATACACCCAGAGGTATTTTTGAGCTTAAGTACTTCTTCTCCAGCCATGTAGCGACGGAAAATGGCGGGGAATGCTCATCAACGGCGATTCGTGCCCTGATCAAGAAACTGGTCGCGGCCGAAACCCCAAGCAAACCTCTGAGCGATAGCAAGATTGCGCAATTGCTCGCTGAGCAAGGTATCAAGGTAGCAAGGCGAACAATTGCCAAATACCGTGAATCATTAATGATTCCGCCATCCAACCAACGTAAAAGCCTGCTCTGAAAAGACAGGCTCACAGCAAGAGGAATAGGCGATATGCAAATTAACCTTTCTGGTCACCACGTCGAAATTACCGACTCTCTGCGCGATTATGTCGATACCAAATTTGAAAAGCTGGAACGGCATTTCGATCATATCAACAATGTCTACGTGATCCTCAATGTAGAAAAACTCAATCAAAAAGCCGAAGCAACGGTACATTTAAACGGTGGTGAGGTTTTTGCAACCTCAGAACATACAGATATGTATGCTGCAATTGATAGTTTGATAGACAAACTAGACCGACAGGTGATAAAACATAAGGAAAAGCTGAACCGTCACTAACGCAGTCGTGTAAATGCAATTAACTGAAATCCTGAGCCCGGATTGTGCGGTGTGCGCCGCACCGGGCTCAAGTAAAAAACGCATACTTGAATCCATCAGTAAGATCGCCCACCAGCATTCTCAACAACTCAGCGAAAACCAAATTTTGGACGCTCTGGTTTGCCGCGAAAAACTCGGCAGTACCGGAATAGGTCACGGTATCGCGATTCCCCACGGACGTATCGAAGGCTTATCTGCCATCACCGCAGTATTGGTCACCTGCAAGCCAGCCATTGATTTTGACGCCATCGATAACAAACCGGTGGATGTCTTTTTTGCTATTTTGGTGCCGGCAGAGCAAACTGAAGCGCACTTACAAACCTTATCCAGCGTGGCAACGCGTCTGAGTGATAAACAAACGTTAAAACAAATACGCAATGCCGAAACGGATTCTGCATTGTATGAGGCAATCAAGTGAAACTCACCATCATCAGTGGTCGCTCTGGGTCAGGAAAATCAATTGCGCTGCGCGTTTTAGAAGATCTCGGTTATTATTGTGTAGATAATCTGCCGGTCAACCTGCTCCCCACCCTGACCCATGCCGTGGTGGATGAGTATGATCAGGTCGCGGTCAGTATTGACGTGCGCAATCTGCCCAAAGAGCCCAACGAACTCACCGAAATTCTCAACTACCTGCCAACCCACTGGAAGGTAACATTGGTTTATTTGGATGCGCCCGATGATGTACTGGTAAAGCGGTTCAGCGAAACACGTCGTTTACACCCGCTATCCCGGCATAATATTTCCCTGACCGAAGCCATAGCGCAAGAGTCTCAGTTACTGTCGCCAATTGTAGAGCGGGCGGACTTGTATATCGATACCGCAGACTTGTCTGTGCACCAATTAGCCGAAATTGTTCGCGAGCGCATACTGGGTAAAAAAACATCCCGTCTCGTCATCGTGTTTGAAAGCTTTGGCTTCAAGCACGGTATAACCAAAGATGCAGACTATGTTTTTGATGCACGTTTTTTGCCTAATCCTCATTGGGAGCCAGAGCTGAAACCGTTAACCGGTCTCGATGAACCCGTGCAAAATTTCTTAGGCTCTCAGCCACTGGTGACCAAATTTATTTGGCAAATCCAAAATTTAATCACTACCTGGTTACCTCATCTGGAACGCAACAACCGAAGCTATGTTACCGTTGCGATCGGCTGTACCGGTGGCCAGCACCGCTCGGTATATGTGGCTGAGATGCTGGCGGCCAATATGCGCGTGACGCACCCGGACATTCAGATACGGCATAGAGAACTGCCTAAAATCACCGGAAAATTACAATGACGCTGGAGCGACGTTTACTGATTCAAAATAAGCTTGGCCTGCACGCCCGCGCAGCAACTCAATTGGCAAAGTTAGCCAATCAGTTTGCTGCGCAGATTACCATCGTCCAGGGTGATAAGAGTGCTCAGGCCAACTCCGTTCTAGGTCTGATGATGCTGGAAAGCCACATGGGCAAAGAAATCACTGTCATCTGTGAGGGTGAACAGGCACAACAAGCGATGCAGGCTATTGAACAACTGGTCGCCAGTAAGTTTAACGAGGCTGAATAACCCCGATAAGCCGGGTCAATCAGGCAAATAACTGCTGACGTCCTTTTTCAGTTACTCTAAACTATTGTAAAGCCTGATTTTACTCTTCTGAATAAGCAATCCATGTCAGACGCACTAGAAAGCCAATACAGTCCGGAACAACTGCTCGCCATCAACGATGCGCTTAGCAGTGGTATGTATGTGCACGTGCGCAAAATGTTGCACCATATGCCTGCCAGTGATGTGGCCTTGTTGCTGGAATCTACTCCATCCAAGAGTCGCCGGGTACTGTGGCAACTGATTGATCCTGAATATCACGGTGACGTGCTCGAAGAACTCGGTGAGGATGTGCGAAACGGCATTATCCGCGAAATGATGCCGGAAAAACTCGCCGATGCCGTTGAGGACATGGACACCGATGATCTGGCTGAGCTGCTACATAGTTTACCGGAATCGGTCGTGCAGGACGTGCTCAAGTCCATGGATGAACAGGACAGGATTCGCGCTCAGAACGCACTGGCGTATGGCGAAGAGACCGCAGGTTTCGTGATGAATACCGATACGGTGACATTACGCCCGGAAGTCACCGTGGAGGTTATCCTGCGCTATCTCAGGCTCAAAGGCGACGTACCTGAGGATACGGACACATTTTATGTGGTGAATCGCCACGATAAATTAATAGGCTCAGTACCTGTCACCCGCCTGCTTACGGCCACCTCAGACATCACTGTAGAAGAACTGATGAATGAAGATGCTGAGTCTATACCGGTAGATATGCCCGAAACCGAAGTCGCTAAATTATTCGAGCGCTACAACTGGCTATCAGCGCCTGTGGTTGATAAAGAAAACCGGCTATTGGGACGTATCACCATCGATGACGTGGTAGATATTATCCGCGAAGATGCTGAGCACTCCATGATGAGTATGGCCGGTCTTGACGATGAGGAAGATACCTTTGCCCCGGTAATGAAGTCGACCCGGCGCCGTTCGGTGTGGCTTGGCGTCAACCTGATCACCGCGTTGATGGCTGCGGCAGTCAGTGACTTATTTGAAGAAACCCTGAGCGCGCTGGCTGTATTAGCCATTTTAAACACCATAGTGCCAAGTATGGGTGGTGTGGCCGGTAATCAGACGTTGACGCTGGTTATCCGCGGTATGGCTTTGGGGCATGTCAATGATTCCAACGCACGACCGCTAATCATTAAAGAATTGGCCATCGGTTTTCTCAACGGCGTGATATGGGCCGTGTTAATTGCGTCTGTCGTTGCCTTATGGAAGCAAGACCTCAATCTTGGTTTCGTCATTGCCTTTGCAATGCTGGTCAATATGATTGCTGCGGGTTTGGCCGGCGCATTCTTACCCTTATTAATGAAACGTATGAATATCGACCCGGCATTGGCCGGTTCGGTGATTCTCACCACGATAACTGATGTCGTTGGGATCTTTGCCTTTCTGGGCACCGCCAGCTTGTTGTTAATGCCCTGATGCTGGCTTTGCACCGCAATGTTTATTTGTTATTGGCTGCTCAAGCGCTGATTGGTTCAACCGGCCCATTGGTGGTGTTTATCGGCGGTTTTATTGGAATTCAGTTAGCACCTTCAGCAACGTTAGCAACGTTGCCTATCAGCTGTATGATCGCAGGTATCGCGGTCTTTACCTACCCGGTAATACGACTGATGAGTCATCTCGGCCGCAAACGAGGTTTTGTGTTCACCACGCTATTTGGTGTGCTTAACTGTTTGTTCGCAGCCTTTGCCATTGAGCAACATTCTTTTTGGCTGCTTTGCACTGCGATCTTTTTATTCGGTGTTCCCCTCGCTGCCAATCAACAGTGCAGATTTGCCGCGATGGAGTCAGTGCGACCTGAGCAAGCCGGCACTGCGGTATCCGTTTTGCTCCTGGCTGGTTTAGTGGCAGCCTTTATCGGCCCTGAAATAGGTGCACTAGGGCATCAATTACTCACCTCGCCCTTTTCAGCATCATTTTTGCTGCTGGCTATGGCGATGTTGACTGCCTTAGCATTTATCGCAGGTTTGGTGCCCACAGACGCGCAATTTAGTAGCGCACAACACCCCCCCAGAGCAATCGGAGATATATTGCGCCAACCGCTGTTTTGGGTTGCGCTCAGCGCCGCTGCCTGTGGTTTCGCCGTAATGAGTTTTATCATGACCGCGACCCCCATAAGCATGCACGTCCACCATCATTACGATATGCAGCAAACCAAAGTGGTGATTCAGAGCCATATCGTGGCAATGTACCTTCCCTCCTTGTTTGGTGCCTGGCTGATACAGCGAATCGGCGCGATTAAAATGCTGGTGATTGGCATTATTGCCATGTTTATTTGCCTGCTGATCGGTCTAGCCGGTCAGCAATATGTCCATTACTGGTTGGCGTTAGTGCTGCTCGGGGTGGGCTGGAATTTTATGTTTGTCAGCGGTACCACCTTACTTCCTCGGTGTTATCAACCAGAGGAAAAGTATCGGGTTCAGGGCATCAACGACTTGAGCGTGTTTGCTTCACAAGCAGTTGCTTCTCTGAGTGCCGGTCTGGTGCTCACTTACACTGGCTGGCATGGCATTCTGGGCATTGCGGCTGTGATGTTAGTGTTGCCGGTTACTGCGCTGATTATTTGGCAGCGGCGCGGTAGCGAACTGCCAGAACCGCGCGTTTAACTCCAATCAATCCTCACCATCTAATTGCATTTTCAGCCAATCTTCCAGCACGGGTAAATCGTGTTGCAATGCCGCTTCAAGCTCATCAAGCCAATCATAGACGTTTTCCCACCAGGCAGGATGGTCGCCCTGCTGAATGAGGTTGGCGTATTTACGCACATGCAACAGTCCTACTGATGCAGCCGCGCCTTTAATTTTGTGCGCCTCTTCACATACAGTTTCTTTGCGCTTAGCCATCAAACTGGTTTGCAATGCCTGCAAATACTGAGGCATTTTTGACTTGAAAACATCGACAGAATCCAGCAACAGCTGCGCGCCGATCGTTTCCACCAATTGACTCAGATTTTCCGTATCCAACGCGCCAGACACACTGTCTTTAGGTGTATCTGTACGACTTTCCGGTAATGGCACCATCTCCGGCATGCTGCAGTACTGATTGATAACCTCAATCACTCTGCTTTTTTTGATTGGTTTAGCAATCACGTCATCCATGCCATTATCCAGATACTCCTGACGGGTTTTTATCACATTGGCGGTCAATGCCACCATAGGTGTCCCCATGGCTAAATCTTCTTCCAATAAGGTATTGGCGACATCAAAGCCGGTCATATCAGGTAATTGAATGTCCAGTAGGATCAAGTCATAGTGATTCTCTCTGGCCATCTGGATCGCATCCGTGCCATTCATTGCGACACTCACTCGTTGGCCCAATTTTTCCAGCAGCGCTCTTGCTACCATGACATTAAGCTCAATATCCTCGACCAGTAAAATATGTAAACCAGTTACTTTTACTAACAGTTGCTTCTTCGGTTCACTCATTGCTTTAAGTGGTAACATAACGGTGAAGCAACTTCCGCGCCCTGGCTGACTTTGAACCTCAATCGAACCATCCATTAAATCGACCATTTTTTTACAAATCGCTAAGCCGATACCTGTGCCGGTGGCAGACTGATTGACATCACCTTTTACCTGATAATACATGGCAAATATGTTGTCTAATTCTTCACTTGGAATGCCTACGCCCGAATCTCGAACCACAAACTTCATCATCTTCCGATTGTCGTGTTCTACCACGTCCAAACTGAAATCGACCTGACCTTGCTTGGTAAACTTGACGGCGTTGTAAAGTAAGTTCCACAAAATCTGTCGTAACCGCGTGTGATCAGTCTCGATATAGCGTGGCATGGCTTCATCCATGCAGGCGTTAAATTCCAGATTTGCATCGCTGGCCAGCAAGCCAACCAGACTACTCAGCTCATTGAAAAACAAGCGAATATCAATACTTTCTTGCACCAGTTCGAGGCGATCGCGGCCAATTTTGTCCAGATCGATAATGTCGTTGAAAATATTGCCAAGGGTGACAGCACTGGTATAGATGGTGTTGATCCAGTTCTGCTGTTCGTCGTTGAGGGAGGTGTTGCGCAACATACGGCTAAGACCAACGATGCCATTCAACGGGGTGCGCAGCTCGTGGCTGATGGTAGCAATAAATGCGGTTTTATCTCTGCTGGCGCGCTCCAGTGCATCTTCCGCTTCTTTCCGCTTAGTCATATCGCGTCCAAACGCCAGCAAACCTAAGCGTTGGTTATGGTTGTCAAAAAACGGAACCTTACGCATCTCGTAATAGCGTAAGCTGCCATCAGCAAAGCGCAACCACAACTCTTCGGTAATACTGTTGTTACTGTGCAGGACCTCATTATCACTGGCGACCACCCGGCGCGCGACATCTTCATCGTAAACATCTTCAGGCGTTAAGCCGAGCAATTCCGCCTCGGATTTACCGGTCATTTGTTCCGCTACCCGGTTACAGCCTGCAAACTGTCCTTGTTCGTTACGGTAATAAATCAGATCCGGAGAAGAGTCGATAATCGAGCGAAGTATTGACGATAATCGCTGAGCTTGCTGTTCTTTATCACGACGCTCTTTGATTTCCTGTTCCAGCTCTTTATATAAGGTTTCCCGTTCCAACTGTGCCTGCTTGCGTTGCTCAATTTCGTAATTCAACTTACCAATATTGTCGCTCAGCTCGTGATTTCGTCTCGCATCGTCGGCACGCATGCGTTCTAACTGCTCCACTACCTCTTCTAACTGTCGGCGCGCACGTTCCAGCTGCTTTACCAATTCACTAAAGAAGAACAGAACAAACGGAGCACTGAGCATGGTCAATACCACGGCACTGAAGAAGTCCATCAATTCCACTTCACCGGTGACAGACAGTCGCAATACATACGAACCCAGAATTGTGAATCCCAACGCCACCAATACGAACAATATGCTGACTTTCAGCGTACCCATACGATTAACAAAATTGGCGAACCGAATTGCCCAGGAGTCCATCGGTGAATGCTGTGACATATCCATCTCCGTTTGTTCACTTTACACGCTGCGCATAGTAGCACGAAGCACAGCGAGGCCGAGGTAAAAATCTCCACGTGCTAAACCATAGTAAAATACTCAAGTATTCCTTTTTCGAAAGGGTTATTCATTTTTTTTCATCAACATAGCCAGGTGATTTATGCTATAAATGGCGACCTTTGGCGGGCGGGCGTTCGGCTACCCGTAACGATTTTTGTGTGAAGTACCGGAGAAAAGATGTCTTCAATCATGCCTGATGTGGCAAAACAAAGTTCAGCGCAAGCAGCAGGAACACTCGACCGTGTAGGAATGAGCAATATCGAGCTTCCCTTAATGCTTTCAACCGACGACGCGCAACAGCGTCCGGTCAGTGCTCGGGTAACGGCGTTTGTTAACCTCGTCAAGCCAGAGGCAAAAGGAATTCACATGTCCCGTTTGTATTTGTTGCTTGATGAGCTTTCCATCAACAGTGAATTAAGCGTGTCGACACTGGCGAAGCTGTTAGAAAACTTTATCGACAGCCATGAAGGACTGAGTGACAGTGCCCAGTTAACTATCGCATTTGATTATCATATGCGTCGCAAGTCCTTGATCAGTGGCAAGCAAGGGTGGAAAGCCTACCCGATCACAATTAACGGCGTGCTTAAGCAAGGTAAGATGGACATCGAACTCAAGCTCGATGTGCCCTACAGTTCCACTTGCCCCTGCTCAGCCGCGTTAGCCCGCCAGTTGATTCAACAAAGTTTCAATGACACATTTGGCACTGAGCAACAAGTTAACGCAGAAAAAGTGCATGCATGGCTGGGAACAACCGAAGGTATTGTTGCTACTCCTCACAGTCAGCGCTCTGTTGCAGAAGTGAAAGTGAAACTGGACGGCGATGTCGCCCAATTCCCGGTCAAATCCATCGTTGACGCTGTTGAAGATGCGTTGCAAACCCCAGTGCAGGCGGCTGTAAAACGCGAAGATGAGCAAGAGTTTGCCCGCTTAAATGGACAGAATCTGATGTTCTGTGAAGATGCTGCGCGCAAGCTTAAAAACACCCTGGCGCAACAAGCGCTGATTAATGATTTTTGGGTAAGAGTTAACCATCTTGAATCCCTTCATGCCCATGATGCTGTGGCCATTGCCACGAAAGGGTTAGTTGATGGCTATCAGGCCTGATAAAACAGGTTACAAAAAAAAGGGTGCCAAATGGCACCCTTTTTTCTTTCGCCCACCCTTTACACCTTACGGCGTAAACTTATCATTGCCAACAAACCAATGGCGATGGCAAAAATTCCTGCTGGCTCTGGCACTGCGTTCGCATCTACCCGAGCTTCGAATGCGACATCAGCGGTGTAGTCTGTATTATCTACAGTCGCTTCAACACCGTTGTCGTTTACGTCATCTTCTGAATAAGTAATGTCTAAACTCAATTCCTGAGATTGACGTAGATAAGAGAAAGTGTGAACGCGGAAGGTGTCATCGAACGCAACCAATCCACTGTCACCTGCGGCCCATGAAATCCATGCACCTTGAAAAAATAACTCCAGGAAAAAACTGTTCACATCGGCGAAATCAAACTCTGTGATGGTGCCATCACTGTAGATGCTACTGCTACTGTCGAAATCACCACCAAAACAGCCCGCGAAACCGGCGTTTGGATCATAATCTCTATCGCAACCGTTAATTTCACCTACGTCAGATGCGGTAAAAGTGGGACTCGATGCTGACCCAGACACGTTATTAATGAAGATGTCGTAGATTACGATGTCAGCTTTTGCGTTACCTGCGAAAACACTAGTAACCAATAAGAGGGCGAGCGCTGCAACCTTTTGCATAAGATACTCCAGTCAATACAATACCTAGCACACACCACTGTTTAGTGTGTATGCATGTTTAACTATCTTGTACGCCTCGACACTAACAATGCAGACAGCATGCCAAAAACAAAACAAAACACACAAGCAACTGATTTATAAGCATTTATTATTAAAATCTTAATTTTTAACTCGCTTATACACTGAGCAATAAATCGGCATGTGTAAAAAAAGCTGACATTTCAGCGACGCTACTTAGCTGCGACCGTTGCGTCGCATATTTGCCGCATACTTATTCACAATACCAAAGATCCTGCTATAACAGAAAAAACGCGCTTTTTAGGATAAAAATCCTAATATGCGGTTAATAAGCTGCGCTTTTTAACACTCCGTTAACAAAGTAATTTTCATTATTTTTCAACACTTTAATCAAAAACAGACAAACCAAAGCGCGACATCGGTGCATTTTCAAATTTGAACGATTGATTTTAAAATTTAACGTCTGTATGTTCCTTAGTCCCTAAGGCGAATATGCATAAACATTCGAATAACGCAGCATAAACGCCATAGTCAACTGTAAAGACACCCACAGCGAGGCCTGCCGGGTTATTTACCCCCAGAGATAGGAGCGGTTGCCAATGACGTTATTTCATCCAAATGATTCCAGAGACAATTGTGGGTTTGGATTGATCGCCCACATTGAAGGCAAACCCAGCCATGGTCTAGTAAAAACCGCTATCGAGGGCTTAGATCGCATGCAACATCGGGGCGGTATCGCTGCTGACGGAAAAACCGGCGACGGGTGTGGCTTGTTGATGCAGAAACCTGACGCATTTTTCCAAAAAGTAGCGGCGCAACATCAATGGCGACTCGCCAGCAATTATGCCGTCGGGATGATCTTTCTGAATCCAGATCAGGCCAAAGCTGATGTAGCTAAAAAAATATTGCAGCAAGAGTTAGAGGCAGAAACCCTCAGCGTCTTGGGATGGCGCGAAGTTCCTACCAATGACAATCTCCTCGGCGATTTGGCCGCTAGCTGTAAACCCGCAATCGAACAAGTGTTCGTCAACGCGCCACCCGGATGGCGTCCTCACGATATGGAACGTCGTCTTTTTATGGCGCGCCGACGAGCTGAAAAGCGTCTCGCTGATGACAGCGAATTTTATATTGCGGCATTGTCGTCTTTGGTCAGTGTGTATAAAGGTCTGGTCATGGCTGGCGACTTACCCCGTTTTTACTTGGATCTTGCTGACCCGGATATGCAAAGTGCTATCTGTGTTTTCCACCAGCGGTTTTCGACAAACACACTACCACGCTGGCCATTAGCACAACCTTTTCGTTTTCTCGCACACAACGGCGAGATTAATACCATCCGGGGCAACCGCGAATGGGCCATGGCACGTACCTACAAATACCGTACGCCATTGATTCCCGATCTGCACAACGCTGCCCCCTTTGTAAACATGGAAGGGTCTGACTCCTCTTCGTTAGACAATATGCTCGAACTGTTTCTCGCTGGAGGAATGGATTTGTTTCGTGCCATGCGACTGCTGGTGCCGCCGGCATACCAAAACAACCAAACCATGGACGAAGATCTGAAAGCCTTCTACGAGTTCAATTCCATGCATATGGAGCCTTGGGATGGTCCTGCCGGTATTGTTATGACCAATGGTCACCATGTGGCATGTAACCTTGACCGCAACGGTTTACGTCCCGCCCGCTATGTGATTACGAAAGACAATTTGATCACCCTGGCCTCTGAAGTGGGCATTTGGGATTACGATCACCAAGACGTGGTAGAGAAAGGCCGGGTCGGTCCCGGAGAAATGCTCGCCGTCGATACCCAGAGCGGCAGGATCTGGCGCTCAAATGAAATTGACGATGAGCTAAAAAACCGACACCCCTACAAACAGTGGCTCAAAGAACATATTCGTCGTCTCACCCCTATCGAGCAGCTCGACGCACCTGAAATAGGTAAACGTTTGTTTGACGACGACATGATGAATACCTATTTCAAGCAGTTTAACTACAGTTACGAAGAGCTCGACCAAGTTATCCGGGTTCTGGCTAAAGATGGCCAAGAAGCCGTTGGTTCTATGGGTGACGATACGCCCATGGCGGTATTATCTACCCGAAACCGAACCCTTTATGATTATTTTCGTCAGCAGTTTGCACAAGTTACTAACCCGCCCATCGATCCTTTGCGGGAAAACCACGTTATGTCGCTGGCAACATGTATCGGCCGTGAAAAAGACGTATTAAGTGAAACGTCAGGTTATGCTGACCGCGTGTTGTTTGACAGTCCGGTATTGATGTATACCGACTTGAAGCAACTCAGAAACTTCAATCCAGACGACTACTATTCTGAGAAAGTATCAATCAATTATCAGCCTCAGGAAGGCCTCAAAGCGGCGATTAAACGCGTTTGTGACGAAGTTGAACAGCTGGTTCGACGCAAACGCGCGGCGTTTGTAGTGCTTTCGGATCGTAAGATTAAGCCTGAGTTAATTCCTATTCCGGCAGCCATGGCGGTCGGGGCTGTACAGCGACGTTTGGTAGAAAAGTCGCTGCGCTGTGACGCCAACATAGTCGTCGAAACGGCAAGCGCCCGGGACCCCCACCACTTTGCTGTGCTTATAGGACTCGGGGCTACCGCGGTCTATCCTTTCCTAGCCTATGAAATCATTGAGCAAATGGTAGAAAAGCAACAACTTACTATCAGCCCAATGCAAGCGATGATCAACTACCGCAAGGGGATCAATAAAGGCCTGTATAAGATCATGTCAAAAATGGGCATTTCTACTATTGCCAGTTATCGTTGCTCCAAACTGTTCGAAGCTGTTGGCATCAGCCAAGAGGTCATGGATCTGTGTTTCCGTGGTGTACCAAGTCGCATCCAGGGTGCGCAGTTCAGTGATTTTGAACAAGACCAATTAAATTTGAACAAAATAGCGTGGCTAAAGCGCAAACCAATCAACCATGGTGGACTACTTAAGTACGTGCACGATGGTGAATACCATGCCTACAACCCTGATGTTGTGCAGAGCCTGCAAAAAGCGGTGGCCAGTGGTAATTACAGCGATTACCAGATCTATGCCGACTTGGTTAACAAGCGCAGTGTGGCAAGTCTTAGAGATTTGCTTGCACTTCAACCAAATGCAGAGCCGATTCCACTGGATGACGTTGAATCAGAACAAAACCTCTACCACAGATTCGATACTGCAGCGATGTCAATTGGTGCGCTCAGTCCCGAAGCCCATGAAGCGCTGGCAATTGCGATGAACCGTCTGGGCGGGCAATCTAACTCTGGTGAAGGTGGCGAGGATCCAAAACGTTTTAACAGCGAACGAAATTCAAAAATTAAGCAAGTGGCCTCAGGTCGATTTGGTGTAACGCCTCATTATCTGGTGAACGCTTCTGTGATACAGATTAAAGTCGCTCAGGGCGCCAAACCCGGTGAAGGGGGACAATTACCTGGTGACAAAGTGAATCCTTATATCGCCGAGTTACGCTATTCTGTGCCCGGAGTTACCTTAATTTCGCCACCGCCCCATCACGATATTTACTCTATCGAAGATCTTGCTCAGCTTATTTTTGACCTTAAGCAGGTCAACCCTCATGCTCTTATCAGTGTCAAACTGGTGTCAGAGCCAGGGGTGGGGACCATCGCATGTGGGGTTGCCAAAGCCTATGCCGACTTGATTACCGTTTCTGGCTATGACGGCGGTACGGGTGCAAGTCCGCTAACCTCAGTAAAGTATGCCGGCAGCCCCTGGGAACTGGGTCTGGCTGAAACCCAGCAAGCCTTGGTTGCCAATGGTTTACGTCATAAGGTGCGAGTGCAAACAGATGGCGGATTAAAAACCGGCTTAGATGTGATAAAAGCGGCCATTTTAGGCGCTGAGAGCTTCGGCTTTGGTACCGGTCCCATGGTCGCATTGGGATGCAAATATTTGCGCATCTGCCATTTAAATAACTGTGCCACAGGCGTTGCTACCCAAGACGAAAACCTGCGAGAGAATTACTTTATTGGCTTGCCTGAAATGGTAATGAACTATTTTAAGTTTGTTGCCCGCGAAGTAAGGGAAATCATGGCCAGCCTGGGCGTGCGCAAGCTTGACGACCTGATTGGACGCACGGAATTGTTAACCGTGCTGGAAGGTCAATCAGCACGCCAAGCCAAACTAGATTTGTCACCCCTGCTGGCCAAAGCCACCGAGGGTGACCATACGCGGCTGTTTTGTAGCACTGATAGCAACAATCCTGACGATCTGGGCGAGTTAAACCAGCAACTGTTTGAGCAGTTTGCCGATGCGGTGGATGGTAAACGCCGCTGCCAAGGCCAATTTGATATTCGCAACACCGATCGCTCGGTAGGGGCAAAATTATCAGGCTATATTGCTTCACGTCATGGCAATCGTGGTCTCGATGATTATCCGATTCAATTGCATTTCCGGGGAACCGCAGGCCAGAGCTTTGGCGTTTGGAACGCCGGCGGACTGGAAATGCGCCTCGAGGGAGATGCCAATGACTATGTCGGCAAAGGCATGGCAGGAGGTAAAATTGTTCTCCATCCGCCGCAAGGCGTGAGCTATGCGTCACACAATAGCGCAATTGCGGGCAACACCTGTCTTTACGGTGCTACCGGCGGTAAGTTATTTGCTGCAGGCTGCGCCGGAGAACGGTTTGCAGTGCGCAATTCAGGCGCTATCGCGGTGGTTGAAGGTATTGGGGATAACGGCTGTGAATACATGACCGGTGGTATTGTACTGGTATTGGGCTCGATTGGCGTTAACTTTGCGGCAGGTATGACGGGCGGATTTGCCTATGTAATGAGCGAACAAAATGACATAAATGCCCGCGTTAACCACGAACTGGTCGAGGCCACAGCATTGGATGATAAGCCGATTCTCGTTGAGCATTTACGTGGTCTGATTAATCAACATTATGAAGAGACCGGCAGTGAACGGGCGTTAGACATACTGACACACTTTGATCGTTTCTTACCCAGTTTTAAACTGATCAAACCGAAAACCAGTGACGTCAAAAATTTGCTGGGACATATCAGTCGTTCCAGCGATGAACTCAGCGTTCAGGCACAATAGGAGGCACAATGGCTAAAAACGTATATCAGTTTGTCGATGTTGAACGCATCGACCCACCGAAAAAGCCGCTGTATGTGCGTCAACAACAGTTCGCAGAAATCTATCAACCTCTGAGCGGACAACAAGCTCAAGGTCAGGCTGATCGTTGCCTGGATTGCGGTAACCCCTACTGTGAATGGAAATGTCCGGTTCACAACTACATCCCTCAGTGGCTTAAACTGGTCAACGAAGGCAAATTGTTCGAAGCGGCAGAGTTGTCCAGCAAGACCAATTCTCTGCCGGAAGTATGTGGCAGAGTTTGTCCGCAGGATCGATTGTGTGAAGGGGCCTGTACTTTAAATGACGATTTTGGCGCCGTGACCATTGGCAGTATTGAAAAATACATTACCGATACAGCCTTCGAACAGGGTTGGCGACCTGACATGTCCGGCATTGTTGCCACCGGTAAAAGGGTCGCGGTCATTGGCGCGGGGCCTGCCGGACTGGCCTGTGCAGATATTCTTATTCGTAACGGCGTTACTCCGGTAGTGTTCGACAAATACCAGGAAATCGGCGGTTTACTGACCTTTGGCATTCCGGCTTTTAAACTTGAAAAAGAAGTGATCACCCGCCGACGTGAGATATTCACCGATATGGGCATTGAATTTCGATTGGGTACCGAAGTTGGAAAAGATGTCGCATTTGCAGACCTGTTAAAAGAGTATGATGCGGTTTTTCTTGGGATGGGCACCTATAAATACATGAAAGGTGGGTTTGACAATGAAAGCGCCGAGGGTGTTTATGAAGCCCTGCCGTTTTTGATTGCCAACACAAATCGCTTAATGGGTCTGGAGAAAGACCCGCAAGATTACATCAGTATGACAGGTAAGCGGGTTATTGTCCTCGGCGGCGGAGATACCGCGATGGACTGTGTAAGAACCTCGGTACGGCAAGGTGCAGATCAGGTTATTTGTGCCTACCGCCGCGATGAAGTGAATATGCCGGGTTCTCGTCGAGAGGTACAAAATGCCCGCGAAGAGGGGGTGGACTTTCGCTTCAATCTGCAACCACTGGATATAGTGGTAGATGCTCTGGGTCAGGTCAGCGGGGTCAAGTTTGTAAAGACTGAGTTAGGTGAACCTGATGCCGCAGGAAGACGCTCCCCTCAGGTCATTGCAGGCTCCGAACATGTCATCGATGCCGACGCTGTAGTTATCGCTTTCGGTTTTCAGCCTAGTCCGGCTCCCTGGTTTGCAGACTATGGAATCGTGCTCGATGAGCGTGGCAGAGTCAGAGCCCCTGCTCAGGGTAAGTTTCCTTATCAAACCAGCAACCCGTCGGTATTCGCCGGAGGTGATATGGTGCGTGGTTCGGACCTGGTTGTCACCGCAATCGATGAAGGCCGAAAAGCCGCTGAGGGAATTCTGGACTACCTCAATGTATAATTAATCGGTCGCTACCAGACGGTAGCGACAATACCTAAGTGTTAACCCACATACCCGCCGCTCAGGTCAAAATATTGCCTTCCTTTACAACCAGACATATAGTCAATCCAGACTCTTATTCAACGGGCTTAGTATGAACCTTGTGACACTTGGCAGTTTGTTGGTTGGTGCACTGAGTAACAGCACCCAACCCTGTCCCTCTACTTTTGGCGACGTGCCGCTTGCCCCCAAGGCCAGCTACTGTCATATCTTCAACCAGTCCAGTCCCGCCAGCATGAGCTTTCATGCGCCGGCGACGCCTGAGCAAACTCTGACATTTTACCAACAAACATTGGGCGAGCAGATCGTGACTGCAAGCAAACAAGCCGGTCGTACCTTATTATTATTAAAACAAGGGCGTCTGGTCATCTCCCTTGATGGCACCGGTAGCCAAGTCGATATTCTTATTGAGGCTAATCCATCGTCGGATCAATAAAACTGGCACATTTTCTGCAGTTAATCTCGGATATTGGCAAGGGTCAAAATCCTGACGAAAACGAGGTGCACTGTGGAAATCGCAATTTTATTAATGATCTTACTTATCGTTGTTGCCGTGGCAGCAATTAAACTCAGCGATGTTGGCGTAACATTTCCCTTTACCCGTAAGGCGACACTTTACACAGCTGCAGAGCGCCGATTTTTAAGCATGTTAGATACCGCAGTAGGTGCAAACTACCGCATCATGTGTCGTGTCAGGCTCAGTGATATTGTTCAGGTGCGTGCCAATACACCTGTGAAAATAAGTCGCAATGCCCTTTCTCAGGCCAGCAGCCGCCAATTGGACTTTGTGTTATGCGACAAAGAAACCATGAGTCCGGTAGTGGCGATTGATTTGGTAAATACCGATAGCGACAAGCCCTACAAAGCGCAGCGCGATTGGTTTGTCAGCGGCACGCTCGATACAGTACGGATTCCCCATCTGCGCATCAAAGCCAAGCCAAATTATAAACCCCAGGAAATTCGCGATGTGATTCAAGCCAAGCTTGCCCCATTGAAATACCAGCAACCTCAGACACCGTTGATCAAAGGCACGATCAAGCCAGGCACAGCTGCGCCCGGTCGTCCGGCCGCCGCCTGATGCCAGTGAGAAAAGTCGCTTAATCGCGGCTTTTTTTCGCCATTGACCCACGAACTTGATAAAAATGATGTAAACTTGCGCCACATTTTTTTCAGCAAAAGTTGTACATGAAAATAGGCATTCTCGGGGCCATGGATCAAGAAGTTGCCCTGCTTAAAGAGACCCTACAGGACGTAACCATTAATGAATACGCTCACCTGACCTTTTACGCAGGTAAGCTACATGGCGTGGACGTGGTTGTGGTTAAGTGCGGAATCGGCAAAGTGGCCGCCGCTGTAGCCACCACCATACTGATTGACCGCTTCGCTCCGGACTTTGTCGTGAATACGGGATCAGCAGGCGGATTTGACGCAGATCTGGACATTGGCGATTTGGTCATCGCTGACTTTGTTCAGCATCATGACGTCGATTTGACACATTTTGGCTATGAGCGGGGCCAGACCTACGGCATGCCCGCTAAGTTTCAATGTGATGAGCGCCTGATTGTAGCGGCAGAACATGCAGCCCAGCACGTTGCCGATCTCAAAAGTAAACGTGGCTTAATTTGTACCGGCGATGCCTTCATCGGCAGCGATGATGTGGTGGCACGTTTACGTGATTTGTTCCCTGATATGCATGCGGTGGAAATGGAAGGCGCGGCAATAGCCCAAACCTGTCATATGCTCGAAACCCCTTTTGTGGTGATTCGATCCCTGTCTGACATCGCCGGCAAAACGTCAAGTATGTCCTTTACCCAATACATCGACATCGCCGCTAAGCACTCTGCACAAATGGTCATGAGCATGATTGCAGAGCTGGCCGCTCAACGCAGCTAAGCGATGCTGACAGCCTCATTCGACATGGTCGTAATCAGCCTCGTTACCGTGGTTGTTTGCGGCGTGCTCGAACAATGGCTGCCTTGGCCAGAGCGTTATCACCCTCTGGCTTTTATTCGACTATTATCCCTCAGGCTGACCGACAAGGTTTGTCACCCCCAACGGCCGCGCTCTCAACAATATACAGCTTGCGTGCTGGCGATGTTGTGCCTGTTTGCACCACTGCTGCTATTACTTTGGTTAGTCGTCCAAATGGCCGATTACCCCGTCCTGTTCGAGGGCTTATGGTTACTTATAGCACTACGCTTCAAGCATAGTCTGAATGTTGCCCGACGCGTCCAACAAGCGTTAGTCAGGCAACACAAATTACTGGCTCGGGAGACCCTTTCACACTTGGTATGTCGCGATACACAAAGCCTGTCGCCGGTAGGCATGGTGAAAGCCACCAATGAAACCCTGTTCATCAGGGTTTGTTACCAACAGCTCACACCTATACTGCTGTTTTTACTGGGTGGCGGTTTATTGGCCCTAAGCTACCGTATGCTGCTGGAATTTCACTATGTCGCCAACCCCAAACAGCCCCGTTTCGCTGTGTTTGGCAAGCCACTGGCGGTGTCATTATCAGTGCTCAACTGGGTGTCGGCCAAAATTTTGGCGGCCACATTATTGATCATTTCTCATCCCGTTCACTTGTTCAGGCATGCTAACTATTTAATTGGCAGTAACCGTAAAGTGATTGTCCAATGCGCTGCCGCTGCAATGCGTATCCAACTGGGTGGGCCGGCCATGTACCCCAGAGGGAAATATCGTTTTGCCAGATTCGGTCATCGCTCACCAACGCCAAACGACATTCCACGGGCAATCCGTTTTGTTGGATTGGCCCGAGTCGGCCTGAGCTGTCCACTGTTGCTTGTTGCCAGCATGTTGTTATTAGGAGGATAAGCAATGCGTCTTGTAGTTTTACTATTATTGTGTTGCTGCGCTGGCACGTTCGCCCAGACGCGCATTGTCAGCCTCGCACCTCACACCACTGAAATGCTTTTCGCCATCGGTGCCGGCGAGCAGGTCGTCGCGGTCAGTGATTTCAGTGACTATCCTGCAGCAGCACAACAGCTGCCCGTGGTAGCCTCCTATCAGGGCGTAAACTTTGAAGCACTTATAAAGCTTCAACCCGATTTAGTGGTAGTTTGGCAAGGCGGTAACAAGCCCCAGGACATTAGCCGTCTCAAAGCAATGGGTTTTGACCTTTTTGTTTCAAACGTAAAGCAACCCGAAGACATTGCCTCTGAAATTGAGGAGCTCGGCCAACGACTTAACAAACCCCGGGCAACTGCTTTAGCCAGTGACATTCGCCGTCAATTGACGCAGCTCCGGAATAATTACAGTCAGCAAGCGCGGATTGATGTGCTGTACTACATGTGGCCCAGCCCCTTAATGACGATCAATCAACATGCCTGGGCCAGCAAACTGCTATCCATCTGCCGCGCCCGCAGCGTATTTCATGACCTACCCAGTGACTATCCGGAAGTCAGCCTGGAGGCAGCAATCGCACGAAAACCTGCTAAAGTTATAGCGGCGTTCGACACTGGCCGAGAGCAGTTGTTAGCATTTTGGCAGCCTTGGTTGCCTGTGATGGACATTGAAACGCGAGATATCATTCAGGTGAACGCCGATCGTCTACATCGTTTTTCACCAAGATTAGTTAATGGTCTCAAAGACTTATGTTTACAAATTCACGCCCCCCGAGAGTAATTCGCGATTTTATGACAAAAAGTCCGCAAAAATGGATGCATCATGCTAAAATCCGCGCCTTTGTGTGTAGCAACCCAATTGCCAAACCATGAGCAAGTATGACGTTATAGCGCTAGGCAACGCCCTGGTCGATAAAGAATATGAAGTCACCGATGAATTTCTCGCCGCCCAAAATGTCGAGAAAGGTGTGATGACCTTGCTGGATCGCGAAATCCAACAGAACCTGTTGAACTCCCTCAATCGGGAGTTTGGCTTACGCAAGCGTGCCGGTGGCGGATCCGCCGCCAATTCGATGGTTACCACTGCCCAATTTGGCGGCAAAGTATTTTATTGCTGTAAAGTCGGTGATGATGAACTGGGTGAATTTTACCTGGATGATTTAACCCGCGCCGGGGTAAAGCATCGACTGGAGAAACAGCACACCCCGGGCCATACCGGTCGCTGTGTGATCATGGTTTCTCAGGATGCAGAGCGCACTATGTGCACCTCCCTCGGCATCACTATCGACTTTTCTGTCGACGAACTGCATGAAGACGTGATTCGCGAATCACAGTATTTGTACATTGAAGGTCATTTGGTCTACCAGCGCGAAGCCGTCGACGCGATCTTAAAGGCTAAACAAGTCGCCCGTCGTCACGGGGTAAAAATCGCCATGACCTTTTCCGACCCGGCTGTCGTCAAGTATGCTCGTGAACACCTTGCTGAAGTGATCGGAAACGACGGAGTCGATCTATTATTCTGTAATGAAGATGAGATTCGTGACTGGAGCGAAGTCGACAGTGTCGAAGAAGGTATCAATCAGATTTTAACCATTACCGATACCCTAGTCTTGACTCGAGGCTGCAAAGGTGCACAAATAATAACCAAGCAAGATGTCATTGATATCCCTCCGTACCCTATTGTTGCAGTAGACAGTACGGGTGCCGGCGATACATTTGCAGGGGCTTACCTGTATGGCATCACCAACGGTTTAGATACGCGTACCGCAGGTCGTTTAGCAAGTCGTAGTGCTGCAGAATGCGTTTCCCGTTTTGGCCCTCGATTGAGTCAAGATGCTCAGGATGCGATTCTGGCTGAGATTCGTGGAGGGATTTCAGACTCCTAGCAAAGGAAAACAATATGACTGGCGCTCCCCCGCAAAACCGTGACTTTAAAGTTAAAGATCTATCACTGGCAGAATGGGGGCGTGCTGAGCTTTCCATTGCACAAAGCGAAATGCCCGCTCTTATGGCAATTCGTGAAAAGTATCGTGCCGCTCAGCCCCTGAAAGGCGCTAAAATCCTCGGTTGTATCCACATGACAATTCAGACCGGAGTGTTGATTGAAACGTTAATCGCACTGGGTGCTGAGGTCAGGTGGTCGTCCTGTAATATCTTTTCGACTCAAGACCATGCTGCGGCTGCCATGGCGGCTGCGGGAATCCCCGTGTTTGCCTGGAAAGGCGAAACTGAACAAGAATATGAATGGTGTCTGGAACAAACCATCATCAAGGATAACCAGCCATGGGATGCCAACATGGTGTTAGATGACGGAGGCGATTTAACCGCCATGCTGCATGACAAGTACCCTCAGGTATTACAACAGGTTCATGGCATCACCGAAGAGACCACCACGGGTGTGCATCGTCTCGAACAAATGCTGCAACAAGGCGTACTGAAAGTACCCGCGATCAACGTCAACGACTCTGTGACTAAATCGAAAAATGACAATAAATACGGGTGCCGCCATAGCCTAAACGATGCGATTAAGCGGGCAACAGACCATTTACTTGCAGGAAAGAAGGCATTGGTAATCGGCTATGGTGACGTCGGCAAAGGGTCGGCACAATCGTTACGCCAGGAAGGCATGATTGTAAAAGTCATGGAAATCGATCCAATTTGTGCAATGCAGGCTTGTATGGACGGGTTTGAAGTAGTGTCTGCCTACAAGGACGGCATCAATACCGGTTTAGCCGAGGACATCAATCAGACGCTGCTGGCGCATACCGATTTAATCGTCACCACGACGGGAAATGTCAATGTGTGCGATGCAGCCATGTTACAACACGTCAGCAAGCATGCTGTAGTTTGCAATATCGGCCACTTTGATAATGAAATCGACACAGCTTGGATGCGTCAACATTGGCGCTGGGAAAAAGTGAAGGATCAGGTACATAAAGTTTATCGCAGTGAGGATGACGAGGATTACATCCTGCTACTTTCTGAAGGCCGTCTGGTTAATTTGGGCAATGCCACAGGCCACCCTTCGCGGATTATGGACGGTTCATTTGCCAACCAGGTATTAGCACAAATTTATTTATACCAACAAGGCTTTGCCAACCTGGACAAAGCGCAACAATCTGATTTGTTGCGGGTTGAAGTGTTGCCCAAAGAGCTCGATGAAGAAGTCGCAGCCCACATGGTTAAAGGATTTGGCGGCGTCATTACCCGGCTTACCCAGACACAGGCAGACTACATAAATGTCAGTTGCAATGGGCCCTTTAAACCCGATACCTATAGATACTGATGAATATTCATGTTTGCTAACAAATAGAGCCCTAACGGGCTCTTTTTATCTGTCTTTTAACTCTGCTATGCTAGGTTAGATAATAATCGATAATGCAAGGACAAGGTTAAATGAGCATCGAAGTGACTTTCCAACTGAGCGACACAGACTTAACCCATTTTCGTGGGTTAATGAATACTGCAATCGAAAATGCAGCCCGTCTGCCTGAAGCCACAATCAAACAAAAAGCGACTCTGGCGCTACAGGAAATGAGTCAGGATAACGTACCTGAGTTTGTTCGCAGCCGGGTTGAAAGCCTTCGCGCTCTACTTGCTATGCTAGACGATGAAACCTGGGCTTTACCTGAAGAAGAGCGTAAAGAAGTACTTACTTCGCTAGCCTATTTCAGTGAGCCTGAAGATTTGGTTCCTGATCACATCCCGGTGTTGGGTTATCTTGATGATGCAATTATGATTGAGTTGGTCGTACAAGACTTGTCTGACAATATTGATGCTTACAAAGAGTTTTGTGAATTCCGGGATACTGAATCTCAGCGTCGCGGTGTTGATGTCAGTACTCAGGACTGGCTGTCGAGCAAGCGCAACGAAATGCACAACCGGATGCGCAAACGCCGCAGCAATCGACGCGGTGGTCGTATCTTTAGTCGCGTATTTTAACGGTATAATGATGCAATCTGACTGTCACCGTTACGCTAGGTTGCATCGTTATGCGCTATCTAATTTGCTTTTTTTTGCTGTTGGCGGCGTGGCCGCCACTGGCAAACGAGTTACCCCAAACCGATCCGGAGCAACTTTCCGAGCTTAAAAACGTTCTGATTGTTGATGTCAGAACGCCAGAAGAATATGCTGCCGGTCATATTCCCAATGCGATCAATTTGCCACTACAGCAACTCATTGAGACTAAGACATTACCCGCTATATTGGCTGACCAAACAATAGTCGTCTATTGTCGCAGCGGACGCCGCTCAGGGTTAGCACTGCAACATATTAAGGCATTGGGGCATGCGCAGTTTTCCCAATTAAGCGGGGACTTCCTCTTATGGCAGCAACAAGGGAGGCCAATTGAACACTGATTTAACCCATTTTTCACTCCACCATGAGGGGCGTGACCGATTCGGAAGTTACCGCTTGTCGGTCAGCGGTCAATTGGTATTAGCCAACTTGAGCGGGGTTTTAGGTGAATCTCTTATCAATCAATATGCTGACGAGTTGTTTAAGATTGCCGAGCAATTAAAAATAAAACCCTGGGGCTTCGTGTGTGATGCGATGGGGCTGGAGGGCGCAGCGCAATTAAGTGTTGATACATTAAAAGAGATCTATAGCCGCTGTAGCCAACTCCAGTGTGTCCGTAGTGCCTATTGCTTACAAAGCCCGTTGGCACGGGCACAAATTGAGGCATTAATGCACAACGCTAATATCGAACGCAGCATCGATGAATGTACCTTTGACAATGTTCAAAACGCGATAGACGCTGTTGCGCAAAGCGTTCAGGAAAGTACCGCATGACCATCACGCTAACCACACCGGCCATGTTGTTTCCGGCGATTTCATTGTTGTTGCTGGCGTATACCAATCGTTTTCTAACCCTCGCTGGGATCATCCGAAATTTCGATGCCGGACGTGCCGATGAGAGTACCCAGCGACAAATCGCTAATTTACGCAAACGAATCCAACTGATAAAACGCATGCAGGAAGCTGGCGCAGCCAGCTTCTTTTTGTGTGTTGTAGCCATGCTGGCTATTTATCTGGAATATCAGCTGATTGGTAGCTGGATATTCGCCGCCAGTCTGGTGTTACTGTTATACTCGTTGTGGATGTCTGTTTGGGAAAGTCGTATTTCTGTTCAGGCCCTCGATGTGCACCTTGCCTCTTTTAATCTGAAAAAATAATCCTTATGCAGATACGCTACGAAACGCTTGATGCCGTTCATTTTGAGCGCTTTTTAACTTTGGCTAATCAAGTCCATGGTGATAACTACATGGACGAGGCGGCTTTACGTCTCTATGTCCCCCGTTCATGGAAAGAAGGGGTAAATGCCAGCTTTGTTGCCCTCGACGGTGACAAAATCGTCGGGCTGCGCCTGACTTTTGCCGCAAACCAATGGCCCTTAGACAAATGGTGTACACCGCAGAAATGGCCTGTTCCACAACAAGATGTTGCCTACTTCAAGGTTATCGCTATCGATCCGGATTACCAGGGTTACGGGATTGGCGGTCAGCTTCTGAAACGCTCTATCAGCGCATTAAAACAGCAAGGCGCGAAAGCCGGTCTGGCTCATGTATGGGAGCAAAGCCCTGGAAACAATGCAGTTGGTTACTTTACCGCATGCGGTGGAGAGCTTATCCAACGCCATCCCAATCGATGGTTGCAAAACTGCATTGAAGACGGCTACTTATGTCCTATCTGTGGTAGCGATTGTGACTGTGTAGCCGCTGAAATGATGATCCGCTTTGAGCCCTAATGACACACTTCTATGATCCGCTAAAGCAGCCATTTCCTGCTGCCGGCGAGCCCTATACCCAGGCCTACTGGCACCACCAGCAAACGCTACCTCAATACTCAGCGTTGAAGGGACATCATGACACGGATGTGGCCGTGATTGGGGGGGGATTTACTGGCATGAGCACAGCGCTTCATCTTAACGAACGCGGCTATCGTGTTTGCCTCATTGACGCAGCGCAACCAGGTTGGGGCTGTGCGAGTCGTAATGCCGGTTTTGTGTTACCCGGAACCGGGAGATTATCCCTTGCCCAGATGATAAAAAAGTGGGGGCAACAACAAGCGACAGATATCTATCAGGAATTTACTGCCGGCATTCGTCAAACCCGTGAGCATATAGCCTTAACTCAGGCCCAATGCCAACCTCAACAAGGTGGCTATTTAAAACTTGCGCACCATAAGCGATATATCGCTGGCTTTGCACAGCAGGCTGAGTTACTCCAACGACAATTTAATGATCCTGTCCAATTGCTTGACCCAGCCGATATTGAGCCCTATTTGGGGCAACACAATAGCCACGGAGCTTTATATTTCCCCTACAGCTTTGGCATCAACCCGGCAGGGCTGGCCGCTGCCATGAGTCAATATTTACATCAGCACGGGGTCTCTTTGTATGGCGACACACCGATGCTAAGCGCTCACTTTGCTCACGGCAAGCACAAAATAAACACACCACACGGCAGTATTGGTGCAACCCATTTAGTCATCGCCAGCAATGCATACTCAGGGCGACAACTCCATAGCGCCGTTGACCAACGTCACTTTCCGGTGTTGTCCAGCGTGATCGTGACTTCTGTACTCACTGAGCAACAGCGTATGCAACTTGGTATGCGCGAGGGCTTACTGGCGATGGATACCCGCGAGTTAAAATATTACTACCGTCTGCTACCTGACAATCGACTGTTATTTGGAGGCCGTGGTGCCATTAGTGGTAACAAAGCACACAGTAAAGTATTCCGCCAACGTTTGCTTGATGCCCTCAAATCGCAATTTTGTCTGGATGGCGAACTAAGCGCTGACTATTTTTGGAGTGGCTGGGTAAGTGTGGCCCTGGATGATTATCCGAGGGTATGGTTCGATGCATCTTCGCATACCGGTTACGCCATGGGCTATTGCGGCTCAGGCGTTGCTTTTAGCCAATTAGCGGGATTGCGGATGGCACAACAAATCAATCAGGAACCAGTACCTGACTTACCATTTTATCGCTCTCAACTGCCTAAGTTTCCCCTTTCCCCTTTTCGCAGAGCGGGATTATGGGGCTTTTACCAATGGGGACGTTTGCGCGACGCACTATAAAAAAGGCCGGTTTTTACCGGCCTTTTTTAATCGGGTTAGTGAGGCTAGTTTAACGTGACACGGGCAAATTTACGTTTACCTACCTGATAAACGGCTTCGCCAGTTTGCTCAATCGCCAACTTAGTGTCGCTAACCTTATCACCATTAATTTTAACCGCGCCCTGTTTGATCATTCGCATCGCTTCCGACGTGGTATTGACCAGCGCAGCTTCTTTTAACAAGTTAGCTATCATCCAGCCATCACCTAGCGGGAGAGTCACTTCCGGCATATCGTCAGGAATGGCATTTTTCTGGAAGCGTTGAATAAAGTCCTGAAGGGCTTGTTCGGCAGCCGCTTCGTCATGAAAACGGGCAATGATTTCTTTGGCTAGCTCGATTTTAACGTCACGTGGATTCTGGCCGTCTTTTACGCCTTGTTTAAGGCCTTCAATTTCCGCCAACGGACGGAATGAAAGTAAATCAAAGTAGCGCCACATTAATTCATCAGACACCGACATTATTTTACCGAACATATCGCTTGGCGAGTCAGTAATGCCGATATAGTTACCTAACGACTTTGACATCTTTTGCACGCCGTCGAGTCCCTCTAACAGCGGCATCATTAACACGGTTTGCGGGCGCTGACCCTCTTCTTTTTGCAGTTCGCGACCCATTAACAAATTAAAGCGCTGATCGGTACCGCCAAGCTCTACATCAGATTCCAGTGCAACCGAGTCCCAACCTTGTACCAGTGGGTATAAAAACTCATGTATCGCAATAGGCTGCCCACCCTGATAACGCTTTTTAAAATCATCCCGCTCTAACATTCGGGCGACAGTCTGGCGCGCCGCCAATTTAATCATACCGGCAGAACCGAGTTGTTCCATCCATTCACTGTTGAAGCGAATCTCTGTTTTGGCTGGGTCAAGAATTTTAAATACCTGCTGTTTGTATGTCTCGGCGTTGGCCAGAACATCTTCCCGGGTAAGGGGTTTACGGGTAACATTTTTACCGGTTGGGTCACCGATCATCCCGGTGAAGTCGCCAATCAAAAACACGACCTTATGGCCCAATTGCTGAAACACCCGCATCTTGTTAATTAACACCGTATGACCAAGGTGTAAATCAGGCGCAGTAGGATCGAAGCCCGCTTTGATCGTTAGCGGTTTACCGGTTTTTAGTTTTTCCGCCAGTTCGTCTTCCAGCAAGATATCTTCCGCACCCCGTTTTATCTCTGCTAATGCGGTTTGCCAGTCTGTCATCGTTTTACTCCACTACCCTGAATTAACGGTATCTAAAGGCGGAATTCTATCCTAAACCCAGATTTAAAAGAACCTTTTCACAGCTAACTGGTCGTATAGACCTGAAGTCACGCCCGATGTGATTAAATTTCATACAAGAATAACCGTGGCGATACCCCTGATAACTGGATTGTCACCTAATTTCGTTATATTCTGCGCTAAGTTCGATACAGTGTATTGGCCTCCAAAGCGGTTACTATAGGTTCAGGTGAGATGTTAAAAACGTTTTTCGCGCCCCTTCCCAAAAAACATAAAATGACACTCGCTGTGGTGACAATGGCCGTGGCAATTGTGTTACTACTCCCAAGTAAAGACGTTGCAGCCAGTCGTCATACTCAGGCGACGGAACTCACCGTTGGTACCCTGTATCCTCTCGAGCTTGATCTGTCTCAATTCCCCGAAACTGTTCCGGAGTTTGAGTTTGATGACCGTAACTGGCAAACCGTGACAGTGCGTTCGGGAGATAATCTGGCCAAGCTATTTAACCGTTCCGGCTTGTCACCTCAGGATGTATACGCCGTCAGTCGCGCCGGTCAGGATGCCGCCAAACTGACCAAAATGATGCCTGGCGATGAGCTCAGCGTGCTGATTGATGAAAGTGGTCAGTTCAGTGCCTTAAAGTACCGCTTTTCCAAACTCGAAACCTTGTTCGTGGAAGCCAATGAACAAGGTGAATTAACCAGTAGGATAGAAACGAAAAACGTCGAGACCCGCCTAGATTACGCCAGTGGTGTGATCAGTAGCAATTTTTGGAATGCAGGCATTGCCGCCGGTCTCACCGATAATCAAATTATGAGTCTGGCGGGATTGTTCAGCTGGGATATCGACTTTGCCCTCGAAATCCGTCAGGGTGATAGCTTTAGCGTGATGTTCGAAAAACGCTTCGTCGATGGCGAATTTGCCGGCTATGGCGACATTATTGCCGCAGAATTTGTTAACCAAGGCGAGAGTTTTAACGCGATACGTTACGAAGATGGGCAGTATTACACTGCCGATGGCCGTAGCCTGCGAAAGAGCTTTCTGCGCGCACCGGTTAATTTCCGTTACATCTCCTCCAACTTTAACCCTAAACGCTTCCACCCTGTACAAAAGCGGGTTAAACCGCACCGCGGCGTCGATTATGCCGCTGACCGAGGCACGCCTGTGATGGCTGCCGGGGATGGCAAAGTGATACGCGCAGCCTACGACAGGTTTAACGGGCACCATGTTTTCATTCAACATGGCGAGCGTTACACCACTAAGTATCTTCACTTTACTAAGCGAGCCGTAAAAACCGGTGACATTGTCAAACAGGGCGAAGTTATTGGTTATGTCGGGGCAACCGGTATGGCGGCGGGTGTACATTTACACTATGAATTTCTGGTCGATGGTGTGCATCGTAACCCGCGCACCGTTGAGTTGCCGAAGGCCGATCCGATTGCAGCCTCAGAAAAACAAAAATTCAGCCAGTTGGCAGAACAGTATCTGGCGGGCCTGCAAAACGTGAAGCGAATTTTGCTGGCGATGAACTAAGCGGTGAACTCAACTACCAGGGACGGTCAGCCGCGTAAACTCGACCACACAGATTTAGCCATTTTAGCCGCGCTTTTTTCCGATGCCAGACTGACCAACAAAGCATTGGCAGAGCATATCGGTCTGTCTCCGTCTTCCTGTCTTGAGAGAGTCCGCAAACTGCAACAGGACCAAGTGATTCGCGGCTGTTCACTGCAATTAGATTACACCTTACTAGGCGGACATATTCAGGCCATGATCGCGGTCAGGCTCGACTCTCAGTCGCGAGATGTGTTCGAACATTTTTTCTGTGACTTACTGGCCAAGCCCGAAGTGTTGTCAATATTTCACATGGGCGGCGAAAATGACTTTCAACTGCATGTCACCGTCAGCGATACCCTGCATTTAAGGGACTTTGTATTCAATGCAATTACTGCTCGGGACCACGTCAGCCACGTAGAAACTGCACTTATTTATGAACATAGGGTCAGCCACACACTTCCCAGTTATTAGCGAATGATTTCGTCCACCCATTGGCTACTTGGCTGAAGCCAGCGACAGTGGATTATCACACCCGCTCTGGCGCGGTTCAATTCAGACGGTAAGCGCACCTTACTGTCGGCATGAAACAACTCATCGGCGTGATTAAAATACAAAATTTTATGCTGACTTTCAGCATCCGCCAACAAGCGGGCAAAGTTAGTATGACTGTGCTGCTGGTATCGCTGCAACCAATCCTGAGTGTTGATATGCATAATGTCCTGACTGGTTGCGCCACTCACCTGATGAAGTAAATAAGCCATCGCTGGGGTGGTTTGCCCAATCGCTAACAAGCACGCTTGATGGGTCTTTTTGAGCTTATCGGTGAATTTATGTAGCGCCACGTAATTATCAGCATGCCAGTTGGGATCACGGTGTACCTCCTGAGGCTGTTGCAATTGAGATTGTGCTTTGAATCGTCCGTTTTGTACCCTGCTGAAGTGGCGGCGCAAATAGGGGTGCGGCATGAGTTTTCTCCTTTGTGTTCATTAAATTTAGCACAAGGTCGGACAGACAAAAGGAAATAACATACAATAAGCAGATTAATTATGAGGTGCTTACATGCAACAAGAATTTGACCCCGGCACCGAGGGTGACGACAGTTTAAAAAGTAAAAGCCAGATCAAACGTGAGATGCTGGCATTACAGGATCTCGGCCTTAAATTGGTGGACTGCGGGAACAACCTGAATCGCTTTGAACTCAGTGACACTGAGTTAGAAGCGATTGAATTAGCGCGCAGAATCAATCGCAAAAAAGACGGTTTTCGTCGTCAAATACAGTTTATTGGTAAGCTATTACGCAAGCGAGACATCGCTCCAATTTTGGATGTCATGCAGCAATTAGAAAACCAAAAGCAATCTTCTAACCAGCATTTTCACCAGCTGGAAAACTGGCGTGACCGCCTGATTAATGAAAAAGACACCGCCATCAACGCATTGATGGCGGAACAGCCCGGCGCCGACAGACAAAAGTTACGTCAATTGGTTCGCCAGGCAGCCAAGCAGCAGGAAAAGAACCAGCCACCTAAGGCAGCCCGGGAAATATTCCAATACTTAAAAGGGTTATTTGAGTAATAACCCTTAGGCGGTACCTCCGACCGTTAATTCATCTACTTTCAAGGTGGGTTGGCCCACGCCTACCGGCACGCTTTGACCATCTTTACCACAAACGCCGACACCGCGGTCCAGTGCCAGATCGTTGCCTATCATCGAAATCGATTTCATTACCTGTGGGCCATTACCTATCAGTGTGGCGCCTTTTACCGGAGTGGTAATTTTGCCGTTTTCGATGAGGTAGGCTTCAGACGTACTAAATACAAACTTGCCAGAGGTAATATCGACCTGCCCTCCGCCAAAGTTTGGCGCGTAGATTCCTTTTTTAACACTAGCGATAATTTCTTCAGGCTGATAATGCCCATTCAACATGTAGGTGTTGGTCATACGTGGCATAGGTAAATGGGCATATGACTCACGGCGTCCATTACCGGTCGGCGCAACCCCCATTAGGCGTGCGTTAAGCTTATCCTGCATATAATTCATCAGAATGCCATCTTCAATCAGAACATTATGCTGACTGGGTGTACCCTCGTCATCAATGTTCAGCGAGCCGCGACGATTGCTCAGGGTGCCATCGTCAACCACTGTAACCCCCTTGGCTGCCACTTGCTGACCGATTTTACCGCTGAAGTTTGATGCGCCTTTTCGATTAAAGTCGCCTTCCAGCCCGTGCCCCACAGCTTCGTGTAACAGAACACCCGGCCAGCCAGCACCTAATACGACCGGCATCAAGCCCGCTGGAGCATCTACCGCTTGCATATTGACCCGAGCCATATGCAAGGCTTCATCGGCGAGTTGTTGAAAGGCCGGAACGCCATTATCCAATTGATAAAACTCTGCGTAGGCGTAGCGACCTCCCATGCCTGCACTGCCTCGCTCACGACGGCCATTGTGCTCAAGCAACAAAGTGCAATTAAGCCTGACTAAGGGACGAATGTCGGTGGCTAAGGTTCCATCAGAGGCGTAGATTAATACTTGTTCGTAAGATCCGCTCAAGCTGACAATGACCTGGCTAACGTTAGGCTCTTGCGAACGCACATATTGGTCAACGGCTCTGAGTAACGCCACTTTTTCGTCATCTGCCATACCTAACACGGGATTGTCCTGAGCATAGAGTTGCTGCTGTGCGCTTGCAGGCTGTGCAACCCGGTGTTTTTTCTGCTGCCCAGCGGCGCTGATATTCCGCGCTGCGTTCGCTGCATTCATGAGGGCATCAACAGACAGAGAGTCGGAGTAAGCGAAACCGGTTTTCTCTCCGCTAACAGCGCGAACGCCGACGCCTTTCTCTATGTTGAAGCTACCTTCTTTAATGATCCCATCTTCCAGTACCCAAGCCTCGTGTTGACTGGACTGAAAATAAAGATCGGCATAGTCCATCTGGCGCTGAAAAATGTGGCCAACGGCCTTATCCAAATGTTGACGATCTACCTCTGCGGTATGTAATAACTGCTCTTCAACCTGTAACAAAACGGCTCCTGAATTTGTTGTGTAGTTGCACTGGCATCTGTTTACGGATTTTGATGATCTGTTGAGGATCCATCGTCGCGGTAACCGTGCCGGTGTTTACCGCTTTTTCAGCCAGAATTTGACCCCAAGGGTCAACAATTTGTGAATGCCCGTAAGTTTGACGGCCATTTCGGTGCTCGCCCCATTGATTCGCTGCGACCAGGTAGCATTGCTTCTCAATCGCCCGGGCACTGATAAGCGCGTGCCAATGGGCCTGCCCGGTTTTTTGCGTAAATGCCGCTGGTAACACCAATACGTCGATTTGTCCCATTGCATCGAATAAACCCGCAAAGCGCAGGTCGTAGCAAATGGCCACGCCAACCCGGCCAAAGGGTGAGTCAAAGGTAACAACCTGATGTCCTGGCTGAGTGCTGTCTGACTCCCGGTAACTACCGGTGTTATCGTCGACCTCTACATCGAATAAATGGATTTTTTGGTACGCGCAAATTCTTTGACCCTGAGGATTATAAACTATCGCCGTCGCGCTGAATCGTTTTTGTTGAGGCTCTGCCACTATAGGCATTGAGCCAGCCACCAGCCAAACCCCAAACTGATCCGCCAATCGAGCCAGAGCGTCTTGAATCACGCCATTGCCCTGCGTCTCAGCAATTTCTCTTTGACGTTTATCGCCTGCACCAAAACAAGCGAAACACTCGGGTAGTACGACCAACGTCGGCCCATCGATCTTCAGTTGCGCCAGACTGGCTTCGACTTCCATCAGGTTTTCCCGGGGGTCAGGGCCCGAACTCATTTGAATCGCGACTAACTGTAAACTCATTCGCTGGCCCCCGCATCATCGCTTTTCGGTACGGTGACGGGTGCCACCTGCGTAGGAATTTGAATATCCTTACTGTCACGCCCCACCTCTGTAAGCGAAGGTTGTTCGAGCGTACCGGTCAGCCGGTAATTGATTGAGGAAATAACCTCGGCAGAATCGATAACCTCGTTTAGCGCAAGTGCTGCTATTGCAGTGGCTGGATTGACCATCCAGGCAACAATGACAGGCAAACTTGAGGTGACTTTAGGCCGAAACGCAATCTGATAATCCAGTGTTTGATCATTGAGGTTAGTGTAGCCGCTCAGAGTCATCTCACCGGCTGCGCCATCGATGACGGTGTCATCGGTTTGCACGATCCCGTTATTCACTGCCAGCGTGCCACTCATTTTGTCGTAAAAGAACCCCTTGGCAAAAACATCACGAAAATCAAGGCGTAACTTACGTACCAGTGACTCCAGACTTAAAAAAGAAAACAAGCGAGCACCTTTGTCGCTGACTTCTGTCATATAACCATCAGACAGTCGCCACGCTACGTTGCCTTGCAAAGATGCAAATTCAAATCCATAGGGGGCTTGGTCCCAGTAGAGTTCGAAGTTAACGTCAGCCTCAGAGTCACGAATGCCTGAGTTTACTTCGAAATTACTTAAAAAATTACCGAAATCATCGCTATTAAAACGACCGTTAAGCCGCGTTCTCATTCCGTCTGCATGAGACTCCCAGGCCCCCGTCGCCTGTAACAGAGAACCGTCATGATCAACCTGCAATTTATCTATCACTAAGCCTGCTGGGCTGCGGTTCATAACAAAATCTATCTTGCCCAACTCAATGCCATCATAGACGCAGCGGCCACATCGGAGTGTCACCGGTGGTACCTGAGATAAATCAACCTCACCCTGTTGTTCTGCGCTTTGCCATTTCGCCAAATAAAGATAGTCAGCATCAAGCACGATCCCTTCTGTTAAAAGATTTTCCGCAATACTGATATTGGCGCGAATTTCGTCTGCCGCTAATTCTAACTGCCAACCGGTTTCCCCATATCGTGTCGTCGCTGCAACTTTATTAAAGGTCTGGCCGAATGCATTGAGTTCACCAACGTTGACAAAAATGCGTTGAGGAGCAGGTAAAACGTTATTGCGTTGCTCATCCCCAGATGCAGCCACTACCCCTTGTACCAGCGTAAACCAGGGGGCGAGCTGCATGGATTCGAGATTTGCTGAAATGCTGAAGCCAGCACCAAGGCTGACGGCCTGATTATCCCCTAAGGCTAAATGGGCTCTGGAAAAGCGACCTTCCTGATTGGCTACGATCCCCTCAAACCGAGCGCCATCCCCCAAGGTAGCAACCACTTGCGAAGCCTGTTGGTTGCCAGTCACATCCACCAATAAGGTGGTTTGTTGACCAGCTTGACTGGTAAAAGGGTAAGGCAGACGGGCATCAAGCTGTTGCAAGTCCGAGGTCAATTGGAAATTGTAGTCGAAACCTTGTTCAGGAATGGTTAATTGTAAATTAGCCCGCCAGTCAAACACACCGCTCAGATAATTGACTAAGCCAGGCACCTGCTGTTTCACTAACGGCGCTACAGGCCATTGACCAGACAGGCCGACGTCAGCCAGATAACCTTGCAACGCTTGATCACCATCGAAGCGAATCAATACAGGGTTTCCCATCAGGCTGGCCGCTAGTTGGCGTGTCCAGACCTTCTCATTTTTGAATTGAATACTACCAGAGACACTGTTCAGGCGGGTTGAAATGGGCTTAATCGTTAATGGAACATCTTGCATGGATACGCTACCGGAGGCGACGACATCAGGCCCGTCAAGAGGAATATCCAGCACTACGTTAGCATCCAGCACGCCATCGAACACCAATTCGCTAAGTACTGACCCCACGCTATCTTTCAGCGGTGATGCCAACATCAGATTTGTCAGGTTGATTGCCTCTGAGCGGGCATCGATATCGATGTGCAGCCTGGCCTCTGGTACCAAACGGGGTATCGATGCTGACAATTGCTGCATTGCCACCTTATCCAGCGTGCCCTGGGATGCACTCATAAATAAGGCTTCGTTTTCGAACCATAAATCCAGATCTAAGTTTTTCAGGGACGGCCATTCGGTATTGAAAGAAAATTCACTGTTGCGAATCGGAACATGGGTCTGGAAAATGCCCTCTGACTGCGAAAAAGGAAATGCAGCCGGCTTACCATGCCAAAGTATGCTGATGGCCTCAACGTCACCGGCAACCAATGCCCGGTTCAAATAGGCACGGGTGTTTTCACCCATAAGCTGAGGAGGAAACAACCGTTTTACACCTTCGACATTCTGCGCCGAAAGCGTCGAGAACAGACTCAATTGTTCTGACGCAGGGTCGAAACTAGACTGGCTAGTCAACTGGAGCCATTCACTGTCAACAGACAAATCCGCCAGCGGCACAAACAGCCCATTTTCCGTCGTCTCCAACTTTATATCCAGCTGCACCTTGTCAATCGGTAGCGCTGCTCCTAGTAGTTCAGTTGTTCGCAGAAAACCGGACGGTTGTGTCAATCTCACACGCCCTTGCCGATAGCGCCAATCTAGTTCAACAGATGCGTCTTGCAGACCCGGTATTCCTTTATACTCTGCACTACGAAGCTGCTTAATGATGCCATGAGCAGCCACTCCCCGTTGATCAAACAAGATACTGAGCAGGCTAATTCTCCCTTCAAGACTCAGCCCTTTAATGTGTTCGTTACTGACGCCAGCGAGGGCCAACAATGGCATAGCGGGTGCCAGATGCACATCTTCAGCGGTCAGGGTAACCTGACCCTGCTGGTCAACTCGACCACTACCACTAAGCGTTTCATATCCGACCTGCGGATTACCAAACCGCCAATGATGCAAATTGAACAACCACTCATCGGCGTCTTTTTGGGCGAAGAATTGGCCGCTTTGCAGTTGCCAGGCTGGGGTACTTTCCGGTTGCCAGCGAATTTGGCTTTCACCAAACTTAACGACGACATCCTGAAACTGAGCTTGCTCAATACTGGCCCATAACTGTAAATTGACATCGCTGTCCGCTAATTGCACTTCATCTGGTGCCAGTTGTTCCAACCAGGGCGCAATATCAATATTACTGCCATCGATATACAGATCACCCTGTATCTCACTGCCTTGCCCCCATAAATTGAGGACAAACCCAGCGGCACTGTCGGTAAATCTATCGAGACGGAAACGGCCTACCCCCTGATGGCGATCACCCTGATTAATCCAACTTAACTCTTCAATACTGACCTGTCGCTGATGTTGATTGCCGATAAACAGGACGCGACTGTCATGCACTGAAAACCGTTGTAGTTGCTGCAAGAATAGCTTTTGCAATGCGGTTGGATAAGACAATTCAGCACCGTTACTCTGTCTGTCGGTCTGAATTCTGGCTTCTAAGCCGTGCAAGCTAAAACGATTGGACACCACCTGAAAGCGCCCCAGCGATGCCCAAAAATCAACATCGATATAGGTTCGCTGTACCGATAATTGCAAGGGGCCTGTCTGTTCACCGGCCAGAACTAAATTATGCACCACCAGTGCAGGACCATCTTTATGCCAGCGGGCGTCGAGACGCTCTATGGTCACTTGGGTACCCAACTGTTCAGTCAGCCATTGCTCTACATGTTGCTTTTGGCTATCTGCATGGGGTAAGCCATAACGCAAAAAAGACACCAACAGTGCCAACAGCAGTAATACAATACCACTGGCCAACCATAACTTTTTAATCAGGTAGGCCGCAAAGCGGCCAACTTTATTCACATCATCACCACGTCAAACTTATCCTGACTGTACAAGGGTTCAGTTACGACTTTGATTTGCTTACTGACGAACACTTCCAGTTCTGCCAACAAATGGCTTTCTTCACCGGTTAGCGATTCCGCCACTTTAGGGGCGGCATACACCACAAACTTATCTGCTTCATACGCCCGGTTTACCCGAACGATCTCACGCATTATTTCAAAGCACACCGTTTCTACGGTTTTCACCGACCCTCGGCCCTTACATACTGGACACTCACCACAGAGGATATGTTCCAATGATTCACGGGTTCTTTTTCTGGTGACTTCAACCAACCCCAAAGAGGTAAACCCGTGTATGCTGGTTTTTGCCCTGTCTTTCGCCAACGCTTGCTCTAAACTGTTTAATACCCGGCGCTGGTGAGATTCATCCTGCATATCGATAAAATCAATAATGATGATCCCTCCAAGATTGCGTAGCCTTAGCTGTCTGGCAATAGCTTGTGTTGCTTCACTGTTGGTATTGAAAATAGTTTCTTCCAGATTACGATGACCAACGAATGCGCCGGTATTAATATCGATGGTGGTCATGGCTTCGGTTTGATCAATAATCAGGTAACCGCCGGATTTGAGGTCCACTCGGCGATCGAGGGCACGCTGCACCTCATTTTCTACATCATACAGATCAAAAATGGGCCTTTCGCCGGGATAGATCTCCAGTAGTGGGCGCAATTCCGGCACATAATCGCTGGTAAACTGCTGCAGTTCACTCAGCGACAATTTGGAGTCAACTTTAATTTTATCCAGTTCAGTCCCGACAAAGTCTCTTAACACCCTGCGGGCAAGGGTCAAATCTTCGTACAAGACATTGGATTTGCGGGTTTTAATCCGCTCCTGAATTTTATTCCACAGACGACGCAGAAACGCAGCATCTTGCGCTAATTCGGTTTCTCCGACGCCCTCTGCTGCCGTGCGCAGAATAAAGCCACCCTCACTTTGCGCGTCCGTCAGTTGTTCTACCAATACTTTGAGTCTGTCACGCTCGGCTTCATCTTCGATGCGTTGCGACACGCCGACATGATTAACCGACGGCATAAAGACCAGGTAGCGTGATGGAATAGTGATATCGGTAGTCAGTCTTGCACCCTTAGTGCCAATTGGATCTTTCACCACCTGCACGACAATATCCTGGCCGTCACGTACTAATTCTTTGATGTCCGGCTTGGGCAGTTGAGATACCGCAACCTCTTCCTCCACCTCATTATGTACGACAATGTCTGATGCGTGCAGGAAAGCAGCTTTGTCCAGCCCGATATCAACAAACGCAGCTTGCATGCCAGGCAATACCCGTGACACTTTGCCTAAATAGATATTGCCGACCAAACCGCGTTTGGTATGACGCTCGATATGTAGTTCCTGCAAGATGCCATTTTCAATCAGCGCGACTCTGGACTCCGATGGGGTCACATTGATCAATAACTCTGCACTCATCGGTCAACTCCTTTTATCTTTATCCCAGCCTCTCGCAACATCGCCGCGGTCTCCGCTAATGGTAACCCCATCACTGCAGTATAGCTGCCTTCAATATGGGTCACGAATTGGCCACCGAGACCTTGTATCGCATAGCCACCGGCTTTGCCTTTTGGTTCTCCACTAGACCAGTAAAAGCCCATTTCGGTTGCATCTAGGGTGCGAAATGTCACCTCTGTGGACACACACTGTGAGCGTAACTGCCCTTGGTATACCGTCGCGATGGCAGTAAACACCTGATGACGGCGTCCACTTAACGTGCTGAGCATACGACACATGTCTGCCTCATCCCGGGGCTTTTCAAATACCTGTTGATCAGCGGCCACTGTCGTGTCAGAGCCCAAAATTAAATGGGTGTCTGCCAATTCCGATTGTGCGGCCGCACAAGCTAAGGCTTTTTGCTCCGCTAATCGGGTCACATAGTCCCTTGGTGACTCTTGCGCTAAGCGGGTCTCATCGATATCTGCAGGATGCTGTAAAAAGTCGACGTCCAACCAGCGTAGGATTTCAGCTCGGCGGGGGGACTGGGAAGCCAGTATTATTTGTTGCTGCATATTATTTTACCCGGTAGCGACGGCGTACCCTGCGCATCAAAGGGAACACCCAAATCCAAAACAACATATTGAACAGGACCGGCCACATGTAAGAAGACAGGAAGTAAATGTCCGTGAGCAAGTGCTGAATCCAAAATACCACCAACTGGTAGAGCGCACTGACAATGGCAATAATAAAGGCCTGTTGCCATACCGAGTAATTTCGGAAGCGCTGATAGTTAGCAACAATAATAAATACCACCAGACTCATCGCCAGAGCATGCACGCCCAATATTGTTCCCAGTAGAATATCTAACAGCACCCCGCAAATAAAAGCCACACCGACATTGACGCGAGTTGGCAGTGCCATACACCAGTAACACAACACCAATAAAACCCAATCAGGACGATAGGGTTTGATCGCCGGCGGCAGTGGCATAATTTCCAACACCAATGCAGCGAGCACCGTCATCGTAATCACAAATCTGGACGACCATTGGAAAGGGCTCATTGGCTGCCCTCCTTCTCTGCCGACCACAATAACAACAGATATTTCAGCCGGTCGAGTTTCGCCACAGGCTCGGCACTGATGGTGGCAAAAGGCTGACTCTCATCATGTTCAATAGCACTGATACGCGCCACCGGATACCCCTGAGGAAAGACCTTGCCTAACCCCGATGAGACCAGCAAATCACCAACCCGGATATCACTTGAATGAGGGACATGGTTGATCACCAGCGTGTCCAGGCGGCCATTACCAGAAACAATCAGACGCACATTGTTCCGGGCGACCCGAACCGGAATAGCATGGGTTAAATCAGCAATCAGCAGTACCCGGCTATTGGTCGACCCAACATGCAGGATTTGGCCTACGACACCGTTTTCATCCAATACAGGTTGCCCTTCGTAGACACCGTCCAGACTGCCTTTGTTAATGACAATCTGATGGCTGAAAGGGTCATTGTCGACGGCCATCAGTTCAGTCACCATTTTACGCACGCCACTATCTACCGGCGCATCTAATAACGCTCGCAAGCGGTTATTTTCATTCTGTAAACTGGTCACTCGTTGGACTGCTTCACTAAGCAGCAAATTCTGGCGTCGCAGCCGGGCGTTTTCTTCCAGCAGGTTTTCTTGACGAGTCATACGATCGGCCCCCCAACTGAACACTTCACCGGGCAAATTAGCCACGTATTGAATCGGACTGACCAGCGACGCAAGGTAGGTGCGCACCTGACTGAAACTATCTAATTTATGATCAAAAAATATCAGCGCAACAGACAGCAAAACCGCCAGGATAAGGCGGTTTTGAATCGAAGGGCCACGGGTGAAAATTGTTTCCACGAATGCGCCTTATCTAATCGCTACTGATGACTTATTCGTAGCTGAATAAGTCGCCACCATGCATATCGATCATTTCCAGCGCTTTACCGCCACCTCGTGCTACACATGTAAGTGGATCATCAGCAATCACAACCGGAATACCGGTTTCTTCCATCAGCAGGCGATCCAAATCTTTTAATAACGCACCACCGCCTGTCAGAACCATACCCCGCTCAGAGATATCGGAAGCCAGCTCTGGTGGCGATTGTTCCAGTGCAACCATTACCGCCGAAACAATACCGGTTAAGGGTTCCTGCAACGCCTCGAGAATCTCATTGCTATTGAGCTTAAAGCTACGCGGTACACCTTCAGCCAGATTGCGGCCGCGTACTTCAATTTCTTTTACTTCCTCGCCGGGGTAAGCAGCACCAATTTCATGCTTAATGCGCTCGGCTGTGGCCTCACCGATCAAGGAGCCAAAGTTGCGGCGGATATAACTAATGATGGCTTCATCAAACTTATCACCACCAATGCGAACAGACGATGAATAAACCACACCATTTAATGAGATAATTGCAACCTCAGTGGTACCGCCACCAATATCCACCACCATAGAGCCTGTCGCTTCTGAGACTGGCAAACCAGAGCCAATCGCCGCAGCCATTGGTTCATCAATCAGATAAACCTCTCGAGCACCGGCACCTAATGCCGACTCGCGAATTGCCCGCCGCTCTACCTGCGTTGAACCGCAGGGTACACAAACCAGTACGCGAGGACTCGGACGCAGGAAATTATTATCATGAACCTGCTTAATAAAATGCTGAAGCATTTTCTCGGTGACATAGAAATCGGCAATCACGCCGTCTTTCATTGGGCGTATCGCTTTGATGTTGCCCGGTGTTCTGCCTAGCATCTGTTTAGCCGCATGTCCGACAGCAGCGACACTTTTCGGTCCACCAGCGCGCTCCTGACGAATCGCAACAACAGACGGCTCGTTTAACACGATGCCCTGACCTTTAACGTAGATCAACGTATTGGCGGTTCCCAAATCAATCGATAGGTCATTGGAAAACATCCCGCGTAACTTTTTGAATAGCATGAATTACTCAATCTTTGGGTGGTGAGGTTGATAACTGGCTAACTTTACCAATCGGCCAGATGCTGAGCAAGCCAGCATCTGGCCTTATCTTCAAAAAGATGACAGTTTTTTTAAGCCGGGTGACAACAGGTACGGCACAGGACATTATTCAGACCCGTTTTCGCGCCAATGAATAATCCTGTCATTACCTCTGAATAAGCCAAAATTAATCGTCGCCGCTGGGTTGTCATTCGAGTCCAACACCCCATCGTTATTGATATCAATAAGCATATAAGCCGGTACGTCCATGTTGACACTGATACGTCCCGTCACACCGGCACCCGGCGCACTGAAAATAATCGCGTCTGCTGCACTAGCCGGTTGCCCCTGAGTCACGACTCCGGCACCTGATTTGGCGGGAACCGGATTAATTTCGCTGGCGATCACTGTCACGTCACTGGCGGTGTAAAAGCTCAGATTATCCATTTGGTTGCGCACCCAGTTGCCGCTGTCATCAATGATACGGGTTTGCATTAGCATGGCGACATCTTCAGTTTCCGGACCGTAGGCGTTCTCTAATATCCATTGGCCGTAATAACTGCGGGTGCCTGTAATACTATTAATTTGATAGGACTGACATGCTCCGGGGTAGCTAAGTTGATAGCACACACCGTCAGCGTCGGTTAACATTGCTGCTGACCATTGGATGCCAATATCCGCATCAAACGGCCTGTGACCAGACGCATCCTTAACGTAGGTGACTTGCGGTTGCTCAAGCAGCATTTCTGCTACGCCGCTTTGATTTAACCGCCAGGTTCCTTCATCAGCGGTTGTTGTTCCGGCATAGCCGCTGTTGTCACTAAACAGAATATCGTCAGCAGCAACACTGCCCGGCGTCACCAAACGCATCAAACTGCCGATATAGTTGTTAATCGCCTCGCCACGGGCGTTCATAGCCGCAAAACTCAACAACGGATCCTCCACAAAACCCAGCCCTTGACCTGTGTAGGAGAAACTACCATGGCCATGGGCAAGTTCCGGACTGTTATCAGAGACACTGAAATAAGCAGGAATATGACGCCCCACCACCAGAGTCGCACTGGCGGGAACCACAGCGCCGAGGTAATCAGCGTCGCTAATACTGATAGAAATGTTGCCAGCTTCACTATAACTGGCTTGCAAATCCTGCGCCTGCCCTTGAACGAAGTTAAGCACAGCCGGATTTACCGTTTGAGCGATATTACTGCCCGCATCAGAGGTAGTCAGGCTAGCAGCTTGGCCAGTTTGACTGTTACTCAGGCGGTACTCACCATGACTGCCCTGACCGTTTACCGGTAATTGTTTTTCAGTCACAAATTGAAGCTGGCCGGGCTGATAATTGGGTGTCACTTGACCCAGCGCGCCAATAGCCTGAATCGCCAATGGATAGTCTACCCCTGCGATGGGTAACCCCGGGGTTTGTGGTACAAGCTGCAACTGAGGTACAACAACAAAGTCATTACTCACGCCCTGGGCACTGTTGTCGGAGGTTTTGACTGCCAATGCAATACTTCCTGCATCATCGTAGCGCACCGTGTCGGCGGGAATGGTAGCCACACCATTAGCATCGAACTGGATGGTAGTGGCTGTCCAACTGCTGGGATTTGCCACTGTTACGCCACCAATATTCAGCATATTGGCATTACAGCTGGCTGGATTTAAACATCGGGCACCAATATCCAGCGTTTTACCGGCCAGCGCAGTTTCACAACCCTGCGGGGCCGACACCAGCAACGGGGTGCCTACGCTTACCTGCGAGGATTGATTGGGCACAGCAACCAAAGGCGTAGTCTGCCCCCAGGAAACTTGCAATTGAGCCTCAGCAAAAACACTTTCACATTGACCTGGCGACCCATCGCGCATGCAAACAAGGCTCGCATCCGGCGCAGCGTTAGCGATACCCAGCAACACCGTTTGCGCCTCAGTCACGGATAAATCCGCTTCGCCACGACCGGTAAAGCTCAGCGTGCTGGCTGACCAGCTACCTGCGCTCGCTTGCAGGTCAAGCTGCGCTGGCTGATCAAACAACACATCACATGCATTATCCATACAGGCCCGCACTTCAACGTTAAGCGGTGCACACGTTTGCGCAGTGCTACTGAACTCCAGTTCATAATGATCAACAAAGCTGCAAGGGCTGGTGTCTCTGAGGTCAGATTGAACCTGGTTCTCGTCCTGAGCAAAATAGTAAATTCGCACATCGTCGTAATAACCATTAGCGGAATTAATCACAGGTGAAAAAGAATTACGGTTATCACCAATTTTTATCGAGCGGACTTGGGCCAATTCACTACCTAACACTACACCATTGTCATTGGTTGCTGCGGCAATGCCATCAACGAAAATATTGTATTGTTGGTTAACCACATCCCAGCTCACTGCAATATGGACCCAGGCTTCAGCTTCAACGGCGTAAGCTTGGTTGGTGGTTATCTTGCGCACATTATAATTGGTATCCGACACTTCAAATGTAAGGCTACCGTCACTGTTTATATACAGAGTAAACCTGTCCTGGCTGTTTCGTGCAAAGGTGTCCATTAAGGTTCTGGCACGCCCTGCTTGCTGCCATGCTTCCGGACTTTTGTACCACATAGAGATGGTGCCGCTGCCGGAAAAGTCACTGACTTCGACCGGTGAAGATAGATAATCGTTTGTGCGGGCAGAACGACTGTCAGGCACAAACATCGCCTTACAGCTTTTTTGCGGTGAGGTGAACATTGGCACCACAGAGCCTGTCGGACCGGCATGGAAATCATTGCCAGAGCTGTCAATGATGCTTGTCGATGTGTCCCAATTCAATTGCTCAAATTGATAAAAAGCAGCAAGCCCAGAGCAACGATTAACCTCGAGCATATCGGCATTCACCTGAACAGTGTCTTGCACATGACTATAAATTCGCACTGCATCTAATTGGCCGTCGGCAGAGTTGTGGCTGTGGCTGGTGTTTGCCACTATGTAGCTACTGCGGCTATCCCCCAGATACAGGCTGTCAAGGTCACCAATACGGTTTCCCAGCTGAGGATTACTTAAATTATTTGCCGCCACGACCTGACCGTTAACAATAAACTGCATCGTCCCTTGTGACAGATTCCAACTGGCAGCGATATGCACCCATTCATTGGCAGCAAAACCCAGGCCGGCCGTCATAAAACGCAGATCCCAATCGTCTTGATCCTCAAGACCAAATTCCAGTCCACCAGAGGCGGTAATGGCTAAATAAAAAAACCGGTTAAGTAACACATCTGTAGAATTATAGGTTGAGGCGTCAAACAGGGTGCGGGTGTAGCCACTGTTCCAGTCCTGATTGGCTTTGTACCAAAATGAGATGGTGCCCTGATTTCCAATCTCCGTCATGCTGATATTGTTGGTGATCGCCGCCACTGTTGCTTCATCGTAATTGGCGGGGACATCCATCACCCGGCAGGACACCTGATCATTCGGGAACTGTGGTGATACTAAGTTATTGATGTAATCAGCATGCCAATCATTCCCCGAGGTATCTTTGACGGCATCAGCCCCCAGCCAACTGGCTTGCTCGAATTCGAATTTTTGTACTAAGGCATTACATTTATTACTGACATTGGCATCGGCAATAATTTCATTGCGGGTTTGGGTAAAAGGATAAAATCGCACATCGTCAAAATGAGCGTTGGCTGAATACACCTGCACACCGCTAAATGAGTAATTATATCTGGCATCACCTAAGCGCAGACGTGCACTACTGGTCACTGATAAGGCTAAATTAGCAGGACGGTTTTGCGATAAGGGATATCCACTCACTGAACTTTGCGATACCGCATTACCGTCAATGTAGAGATCAAAATCACGGTTTACCCAGTCCCACCGAATAGCTAAATGATGCCATTGATTTGCAGCAAAATTTTGAGCGTTAAAAATCTGGGTTAAGCGATTTCCGCTGTTATCCTGAAACAACAGTGAAACCCGGCCGGCGTCATCAATCCACCCCAGCATATAGCCGTTACCATCAGAGGCATCAAGTAACACATTATATTTACCGTTATTCCAGGCTTCTTTGCTGCGATACCAAAAGCTCAGCGTTCCTGTTGCACCGTAACTGCCTGGGCTAATCCCCATGTCCATACCACTGAGCACATTTGCGCTGTTATTTTCGGTCACATCCAGCGCCTGGCAAGATAATTGGTCTCTGGGCACGTTAAACTCAGTACTGCCAAGCGGCGTACCGCTCTGCGAGGGAAACAGGCTATCTTCGGCCGAATTACTGCCGTTAGCCTCGCCATTAAACTCGTACCACACTTTGTCATTAATGCTACAGGTAGTGACGCTGTTGTAATCGTTAGCGATTTGATTGGTGCTAATGATCTCATTATAAATTCTGACTTCATCGATTAAACCGGCTGCTGAACGGGTTGTTTGAATACTGTCAGACTGTTTGGCACTGCTACGGTTATCACCGAGGTAAAGGCTGTTAAGGTACGGCGATATAATACCGTTGAAGCCAGACTGTACATTGGCACCTGTTGAATAATCGGTGCCATTGACGTAAATGCGAAGATTCGGTGAACTGGTATCCCATTGCAAGGTGATGTACAGCCACTGATCATCGTTGACATACAAACGTGGCGTTTCTTCGTAAACATAGCGCCCGTTGCTATCGTCGACCATAAAAAATAAGCTGCCGTAACGCAGGGTTAATAAAAAGAAATGATTCTGGTTTGCAGCCACGCCACCGTTAACCGTAGAGGCATCGAACAAGGTCCTTGGGGTATTGCTGTACCAACTTGCACCAGCCCGATACCAAAATGAAATCGTTCCCTGTGGACCCAGTGTAGAGGGCGAAACCTGCGTATCTACGGCCGATGTGGTAGCCAGGTTATCTTCAACCAACAGCGCCTGGCAGGAGCGCTGGCTGTCTGCCAGTTCTATCGCTAAGCGCCCTGTACCATTACCATTTAATCCAGCTGCACGATTTTCAATGACGCCATTACCAATAACATTGGTATGTTCAAAATCATAATGCAGTACCTGTGCACCATGGCCAAGAGTACTTATCATCAGCAAGATTACTAGCCAGGACCACCGCATACTACCGCTTCTCCACTGCTTCAACTGTCATACTGCGACTAACATTTATTTCACCGGCCGCACATTGGCCTGTACTGGTAAAGGATAGTCGGGTTACCAGACCATCGCTGGTAGAAAAATCCTGATTTTCACATTGAGATTGTACTACACACGCATTTAACCCTGTTTGCGCGGAGCCAGCAAAATCGATGACAACGGGTGCTGCACAAGCAGCAGTATCCAGCGTGCCGTCATTTTTAAATACCAGACTGAGGTGTTGTTCCAGGCCACTGCGGGCAGCATGTTGCGCACGCAGGCCTAATACCTCATAAGCAACACTCTGAGACGCATTGGACAGTACCGTTACGATAGTGATACTGAGCAACGTCATCACCACGATCACGAAAGTGGCTAATACCAGCATGTTGCCTTGTTGAGCTTTAGGGCGCGTTAACAATATGCACCTCATTATTAAATAACACGTCGCCTTCGTTGACACTGAAGCGCAACAACAGATTGACGTAGGCATTGCGCGTCAGCGTTGCACCTTGCACAGTAAAGGGCAGGTCAGCAGCACTAGCCAGATTATTGGTTAAATTATCTGCCATCAATACGCCGCTGCCCATACCTGTCAACGGCTGGGTCTGGGCATAATTATAGTTGCTGTAGCGATACAGCTTGCCGGCAATCACGCAATAACTCACCGGTTGCCGGACAATGAACAAGCGGCGTGCCGGAGAACTTTGTGCAAAGGTTACAGCGTTGGTTAACTGGTATGTGGCGAGCGCGCCGGCGCCATTTTCGGTCACACCGGCTAGGGCAAAACGCTTGTTAGCGCTGTCCTGATAAACGTCTAATTGACCATTGCTGACCGATGGGTAGACAACGGCGTAATCACCGTTGGCAAAGCTATAGTTGCTAGCAGGTAACGCGCTGATTTGATTAGAGGTTTGATTATTCTGCGGGATCTGATCGTAATACACACTGGCCCGCACCGGCACAAATTCAAGACACTGCGTCGCGCCGTTACCTCTTACACGGGCACTGTTTGGCAGCGCTTCGCGAAGCTCCCTGTTGAGTCGTTCAATCACAAAACGACTGGAAGACAGCACTTCGTCACGTTTGGTGGTATCAACAAATATCGTCGCCCCAAACTGGATAAAGCTGGTGATTCCGAGGCCAACCACACCAAGTAACACAACAACGACAATCAACTCGATCAGGGTAAACCCACGTTGCATCAGTAATTACTCCGATACGTCGCGAAGGAAATGACCTCATTGGAGGGCGTTTGGACATCGACGCGGATAAGCTTGGCATTGCCAATACTGTTATCTGCCAGGCCATTGAGATCCTCGTCATAAAACACTGACACTTGCAACTGGTAACCCTGATATATACCTGCCAGCGAATTATCCCGGGAATCGGCTAACTGAGTCAGACCATGATAGTCGTCCACATCATCAAACTGGTTACGCCCTTCACCACTGTCTGGCCCAAGAGCCGTTGGCGAAGTACAACTGGCTGCACTACCTTGAGAGCAACGCACGAACCCCCCTGCCCGGTCTGAGTTTTCATCGAACGCTTTTGCGGTGATTTCATTTAACATGGATTGCGCCAGCTCAGTAGCGCGAATTTGATACATGGGCTCCAGACTTTGCCGCGCTTGAGGGAGTAAAAAGCTTAAAATCACTACCATGGCAATGGCAAATACCACCATGCCTACGACCATTTCTATCAGTGAAATACCTGATTGCTTACCCACCGCAGACTCCTGTATGCAGAAAGCCTTCTGGTTCAATACAAACCCTTCGGGTGCTCTCGCCGATAATACGTATTTCACAGCCGCTTAAACATACTCGGGTTACGCCGTCTGCACCCACCGGTTGCCCTAAGTGGTTAAAACCTAAAATCGTCAATAAGCTGCCATTGTTATCCCGACCGGTGAGGATTAAACCGTCAGCCGCAACCCCACCGGGTCCCGAGTGTAGAAAATTATCCCGACTGAAATCGATACTGGTGGCGCAACTATTCGCCCGTGCTGGAGGACCGTAGGCCCCATTTACAAGGTCAAAAAGGAGTCGATGGCAAACACCGGGCAAACTGTTTTGCATCGCTTGCTGCTGGATGTTTCTCGCCGCGCTGAGAATGCGCTTCTGCCAACTAGCTTCAGTAAAGCCATCATCACTTTGAAAACGCGATGCAGCGGTAACACCTAAAATAGCAATCAACAAGATCACCACTATCAACTCTATCAAGGTAAAGCCGCGGGTAAAGTGGTGGGGAGTAGGACGAAGCATCAGCGGTACTCACAGACGAAAAAAGCCCGCGCAAACGGGCTTAATTACATCATGTTGGTCGGTCTTAGCAATTGCCTGACACAACCGTAATGGTTGGCTGAGCACCGTCGCTCGCCGCAGAGGTATAAAGGATGTGACAACTGTTTTGACTGCCGCTAGCACCTGTTTGGGTAAAATCAGGCGTAATACCCTGCGGATAAATGGCGAACGCATCGGTCGCCGAGTTAGGGCTACCGTTGAATTCCCAATCGGTTAAATCAACGATGTTATTGGTTTGAGCGTTACTCATAGCACCCGACGGGTAACCGTAAACCACAGGAATGTTATTACCGTTTACCTGTACCGTTGCCGTGGCATTTTTTTGCGTTCCTGCAATTGCAGACTTTGCATAAGTCATTTGCGCTGCACTTTGCAGTGCCGCTTTCATGCCTTGTAGCGTCCCGGCGCGGGCATCAGACTGCACGTCAATAAAACGTGGCGCAGCAGTGACCGCTAAAATACCTAAAATAACGATCACAACGATCAACTCGATTAACGTGAAGCCTCTTTGTTGTTGCATATTTACTACCTCTTGAAATTAACTTGTAAAGTTTGGATTCGAAAATTTCTTCATCTGTTTCTTGTTAGAAGTTATTACTGAAGAAAAATACTTGCCCAATCCTTGGATCATAGTAAAAACCATTTCCGTCTGTATTGTCTACAGGCTCTTGGGTATTATTTTTTATAGTACGGGTTAAATAATAATAACAAAGATCATTACCTGCCGTTGCCGCACCCTGATTAACACGAGTGTAATAGCGCGCATTTTCAAACGGCTTGTCACCCCAATTATTACTGATGGTCGGTGCACTTTGCATAATCAGGCTGAATATAGCCTGGCAATCCTGACTGTCGACAGCAGTATCTTCCGTATTGCCCTGGGCAATGCCCGTTGGGTAGCCGGTATTGGCATCCACCCCGACCTGAACACCGTCTATCTCCACCATGCTCACGCCCTGCGCAATATTATTACCCGGACGGCCGTCCACTTCCCACTGGGCACGGACCAGCCCAACACCGGTTGCAAAGCCCCCCATCACACCTTCAACGGTGGCATCTTCCGCCTGCTCGGTTACATCCAGCATGCGCGGCAGGGCCACTGCGGCTAAAATGCCTAGCAGCGCCACCACAATAACCAGCTCAATTAATGTAAAACCTTTTTGACTACGGTCCATAATTCAATCCCCTCGGAAGACCAGTTACATATTTTCGGTATTCAATCGACCAGAATTGGGATCATACTCAAAATACGGGCCCGTTGATAATCTGTATCGGCAAATACCTTGTTTATTACTATCACTATTCGGCCGAATATAATCAGCCACAACCTTAAAGTTTTCGATATTAAGCGGTGTGCCTATCAATCCCCGCCACAATTTTTCACAGCCTGCCTGTTCACCCTGTGGGGATGGCCAGCCGCTTTTTCCCATCACAACCGGATAGCGCTCTCCCGCTTGCCCGGTATTGTCGTACTGCACCAGCATAACCCTGAGAGGCTTGCCTTCTACCTGCCAATTGGCGTTCGCCAGGCGCACATTATTTATATAGGTAGAGGCATACAAACGCATTGTCTGTCGTTGGTAATCTGGTTCACTGCGATAAAAATACATAATTGCAGCAACCATAGCGATGGCAATGATGATCACCACCAAAATGTTCATAAACTGGCTGCGGAAATTGACTACATCGACTTCACGCTGTTCCATTATCCACCCTTGAAAGCCGTTGCCATGTCCCACATCGGGGTGAAAATACCTAACGCCAATACCAAAACCATCACCGCTACCACAGCTAACAGAATCGGTTCTATTTTGGCCGTGACATTTTTAACATCGTAATCCACTTCTCGCTCATAAAACTGAGCAACTTCGACCAACAGTTCATCTACCCGGCCGGTCTCTTCACCCACCGCGACCATTTGCAGTATCAAGGGGGTAAACAAGCCACTGCTGTTAGAGGCACGCAGCAGGTTTTCACCTTTTTCTATGCTACGGCGCATGTTTTTTATTTGCTCCTCAACATACGCGTTACCCACGGCTTCAGCAACCAGATTAAGTGCCACTGTCATCGGTACGCCTGAACTTAACATCATGCCGAAACTTCGTGCATATCGCGCCAACGTGGCACGCTCAATGATGCTGCCAATGACCGGGAACTTGAGCTTGCGCTTATCCCATTTCAATCGCCCAACAGGCGAATTAATGTAGCGTAAAAAACCGTATATGCCGGCAAACAGGCCAAACAATACCAGCCACCAGTAATTCACAAAAAACTCTGATGTGCCAATCAGTATTTTTGTCATCAGCGGTAAATCAGCACCCAGTGAAGCAAACAGATTGCTGAATTTAGGGATAACAAAAATGTTTAACACAAACATGGCTGCGATGATGGCGGCAATGACGAACACCGGATATCGGGTTGCCGCTTTTAACTGCCGACGTGTTTCTTGCTCGCGCTCAAGGTACTCAGAAAGTTGTAAAAACACCTCATCAAGCTTACCGGTATTTTCGCCAACGTGAACAATGCTGACGAACAGGGAGTTAAATACCTCTTTATGGGTGTTCATAGCAGTAGAAAGGGTTCGGCCTTTCTCCAATTGTTCAGCAATGTCCGCCAGCACCACTTTGAGCTTCTTCGAGGTGGTCGTCTCCACCAATCCGGTAATGGCGCGTAAAATAGGAATACCTGAGTGAATGAGTGAGTACATTTGACGACTGAACATCGATAACTCATCAAGAGACACACTGCCTTTTCCAAGCAATGCACCTAAATCCACCGCGCCTTTGGTGGTTTCCTTATGCACCTCAATTTGTAATGGTATGAGTGTCCTGCGGCGCAAAATTTCTGCTGCATTTTGCGCATCACTGGCATCGACCTGACCTTTGGTCAGGCCGCCACTGCTATCTCTGGCTGTATAGCTAAAAAGCGCCATGCTCAGTCAAGCTCCCAGTTCGGACTTGAAAACTTGTCGTTTTCCTTTGCCTGTGTTGGCGTTGGCGCCGGCTCAGACACAACCTCTGCAGGTGCAGGATTGGCCTGATTTTGCTGTTGACTGACATGCTGTGCATGCTCCATCACGTCCTCACCACCGCCGTCTGACACGGTTTCCACCAGTCGTAATACTTCATCAACGCTGGTAATGCCTTGTGCGGCATAGTGCAGTGCCATATGCGCCAAAGGTTTATAATTAGGCGCTTGCTCTGCGGCATCAGTAAAGGCGATATTATCGGAGTTTTTCAGCGCCTCCATCATGCCTTCTGTCATTTCCAGCAACTCAAACACACCAATTCGCCCCCGGTAACCTGTGCCGTTACAGGCATCGCAACCGGTCCCTTTTTTGAATTGCATAGTAACGGCATGGGGATCGATATTTTTTAACCATACCTTTTCTTGCGGCAACGGCTCGTGGTCACTGATACAGTTTTCACAGTTTTTACGAATCAAACGCTGAGCGATAATTGCTCTTAATGAACTGGCAACCAGATAACCTGGCGCCCCCATATCCAGCAAACGCACAGCGGTGCTGATTGAATCGTTGGTGTGCAGTGTGGATAGCACCAGGTGACCGGTTAACGCGCCACGCATACCAATCTCAACGGTTTCCGCGTCTCGCATCTCGCCGACCATGATCACATCCGGGTCCTGACGTAATGCAGTGCGCAACACGCTGGAAAAGTGCAAACCAATTTTATCGTTTATTTGCACCTGATTAATCCGGGGTAAGCGATATTCCACCGGATCTTCTACGGTAATGATTTTAACGTCCGGCTTATTCATTTCTGATAAGGACGCGTAAAGCGTCGTCGACTTACCTGAGCCTGTGGGCCCCGTAACCAGGATCATGCCATTGGGTCGTTGCAGCAGAATTCGGTATCGGTCAACCATATATTGGGGCATACCGGTTTGCTCAAGACTAATCAGCCCGGCTGATTGATCAAGTAACCGCATAACCACGGATTCGCCGCCCTGAATCGGCATCGTAGACAAACGCACATCGACCGTATGGCCTTTCACCGTTACCTGCGTCCGACCATCCTGAGGCAGGCGTTTTTCTGAGATATCCAGACCCGACATTAATTTCAAGCGTAACACCAAGGCCGATGCGATATTCGCTTGTTTAATGATATTCTCCTGCAGGATACCATCCACTCGCTGGCGAATGCGTAACGACGATTTCTCTGGCTCAATGTGAATATCCGATGCTTTCATTTGCACCGCGTCTTCAAAGATAGATTGTAGCAACCTGGCTACGGCCGTATCTTCCTCGCCGGCCCCACCGGACATAAAATCGAAGCTTTCAGACTCTTCATATTCTGAGGCTAACTCTTGGGCAAAAGATTGAATTTCTTCAGTGCGGCGATATTGATTATCAAATGCCTGTAGCAATTGTGCTTCGCGCACTACCGCCACTTTTATCGGTTTATTCAGTAAATTGGAAATCGCATCATAGGCTACCAAGTCCGCTGGGTCGCTCATGCCGATCAGAATATGTGACTCTTCTTCGCGGATCGCAAGCGCACGAAAACGCCGGGCCTGCACCTCTGGGATTTTTTTAACCGTATCGGGGTCAAGGCGCACATCAGCAATGTCGATCATGGGTACATTGAGTTGCTGTGCAAGGAAGGTCAGTAGTTTCTGCTCGCTGACAAACCCCATTTCTACCAGGGACTGACCCAGTTTTCGGCCATTGGTTTTTTGTTTTGCCAACGCTTGTTTTAGTTGGTCTTCGGTAATAACACTTTCGTGAACCAGCAGGTCACCCAAGCGCATTTTTAATTTGGGTTGCATACTAGTTACTCCCTAACATCACTAATCGCTGACGGACAAATTGATTCAACCGTGGCGATAATTGGTTTAACGCCAATGCGCTTTGGTATGCCGTTACTGCCGTTGCACTCAAAGATAATTGCTCAGCGCTGATACCCAGGCCCATCCACCATTTACTGTTGTCTGGTGCTATTTTTACCAACGCTTGATAGCTGTCAAAGGCCAGCTGCGGCTGACCAGTCTGTTGCGCCAAACCCGCCAATAATGCCAAACGTTCCACTTCAGTATTTGGACTCAAAGTCTGACCATTGAGCAAGTCCACCGCCTGCTCCGCTTGCCCATTGTTGACCAATGCTCTGGCCAGCATCAGGATTAATTTGGGCTGCTGGGGAAATTGCTCGACACCCGCTTGCAGAATTTGCACTGCCCGGGGATGGTTCCCGATCTTAGAATACAGCCCCGCAAGTTGTTGTCTAACCTGGTGAGCATCCGGTGCAAGAATAAGTACTCTGGCCAGCTTATCCATTGCTACAGAAAGGTCATTTTCATTCAGTGCTAACTGCGCCTCTGCCTGTAACCTCTGTCGTTGAGTTTGCTCACTCGCTTTGCTGGTGTTCATAACCAACTGTCCCCGCGGCGCCGGTTCCTGAGTGTCCGCGGTTGTTGCCTGACTTACCGGCTCAGACGAACCTTGCAAAGCGTCAACCTCAGAGGAATTTACCGGCTGTGGCGGGGACGGAACATTTATCGCATTGCTGTTTGCTTCGGCCTTTGACGCTGATGGTGGCGCTTGGGCAGCATCCTCAGAAAGTTGCTGCACAATGACGGGCTGCGGGGGTGGCTCAACCAACACGGCGCTCTGTGGCTGTGATTCATGTACTAACGTATCTTGCTGTTGCGGTTCAGTGACGGGATTAATTTGCTGCATCGGTTTAGCTTGCACCGCACCGGTATCCGACGTCATCGGCACAGCACCCTGGTTTTGTACTGTGAAGGTTTCATCGCTGTCCCCAGTTACCTGCCCGGTAGGGACAAACCAGGCCAAATAAATCAACACCGCTAACACAATTACCGCCAGCACAAGCGCGATGGGCATCATATTGCGTTTAGGCGGTGGAACATACACTGCATCCTGATGTTCTCCGGCATGGCGGGCATCAAGGTCTTGCAACATTTTATTTACCACACTCATGGCAATACTCCGACCTGATACATAGCCAATAACGCCGCTATCAGGAGCAATACAGCTGCCATCATTATGCTGTACCCTTTAACCCAGTGACGTTGAACCGCAGCTTCGGTATCCATGATTGCCATCTTTACGTGTCGTGGTTCGACCGTGTTTTTTCCTTCGCCATAAGCCAGCATCAGGGCTTTATGACACAAAACATTAACCAGTCTCGGTGTGCCCTGACTTGCCTTGTACAGTAACGCACAGCAACGTTTGCTGAATGGTTCAGCGCCCCGAAAACCTGCAACCTGCATTCGATGCAGTACGTAGTGATAGGTTTGGTCCTTGTCCATATGAGTCAGTTGATAGGAAAAAGTGATGCGTTGCCGTAGCTGGCGAATTTGTTTTTCAGCTAATTTCTGATCCAACTCTGGCTGACCAAACAAGACAACCTGCAACAGTTTTTTCGATTCAGTTTCCAGGTTGGTAAATAATCGCAAGGCCTCAAGACTGTCTATCGGCAAGGCCTGTGCTTCATCAATAATCAGCACCACCGCCTTACCTTCGGCATTGACCTCAATAATACGTTGCTGAATGAGCTGGGTAATCATCTGCTCATCGGTTTCGGCGCCAAATTTGATGCCTAATTCATGGGCAACGGCACGACGAAGTTCGCTGGCTGACAGGTGCGGATTAGGGATATAAGCGGCAACAAAATGGGGCGGAAGCTCATTCAGTAATTTTCGACAAATCAGCGTCTTACCGGTTCCGACCTCGCCAGTGACTTTGATAAAACCTTCACCGGTTTTTAACGCTGTTAGCAGCACCTCAAGCGCCTGCCGGTGACTAGGCAGGCCATAATAGTAACTGGTATTCGGCGTCAGCGTGAAAGGTAATTCGCGCATACCAAAATGGTACAAGTACATAAATTACTCTTGGCGACCCCAGTCGCGCAAATGCTGATGACTCTGACGGAGTTGCTGTTTCCAGGTATTGGCTTCAACTACCGTCGGTTTGATCAATATGATCAATTCTTTTTTGTATTCTCGTTGCTGTTTGTTTTTGAACAAATTACCCACTATTGGTACGTCACCCAGCAAAGGTGTTTGCGATTGCGTATCGCGAATAATCGATTGCATCAAGCCGCCAATCACCACAATTTCTCCCGAATTAGCACGAATTACCGTATCCGATTCACGGATATTACTTTGCGCTAACGGAAGGACGATGCTCTCACCATTGATGGTCAACACTTTTTCCTGTTCCTGGGTGTCGATAACAGATGGGTGGACATGCAACATTACCTGACCGTTGCCATTGATCTGCGGCGTTACATCTAACGCGATACCCGAAAAGAACGGCGTTAATTCAATGTCTGGCGTACTCGAGGTGGTGGTTGCCGTCGTAGTGGTCGAAGACGAGACATCAGTGACGAAATATTCATCATCACCCACCTTGAACACCGCTTTTTGATTGTTTGTCGCGGTAACCCGCGGGCTCGACAGTACCTGGACATTACCTTGCGTATCCAGCCAACGCAGCACACCGTTAAAATCCTGATTTACGATCGACAAACTGGTGACACCGCCCATAGAGGCGCTCACTGCATTGCCCGGTAATTGGCCTGATGTACTCAGAGTAAGGCCGGTTGATTCAATATTGGCGACGATATTAGCCCAATCGATCCCTTGCTGATATTCATCATCAAGGATCACTTCAATAATACGGGCCTCTAACACAACCTGACGTTGAACATGTTGTTCTGTGGTTTCTAAATAGGTCCGAATGGCGCGGATTTCATCCGGCAGGGCTCTGACGGTTACCAGCCCAGCCTGAGGAGAGACAACCACACTTCGACCATCGCCATCACCCACCAGCGTCACCAGAGTATCTTTTAAATCAGACCAGAAGTCGGTATTAGTACTGGTAGTGATGTTGGTCCCATTCATCGATTGACTACCACCAAACTGGCCGGTTTGGCCGGTACCGCCCAAGGCACTTTGGGTGGCGGAATTCTGCCCACTAAAACCGGAATTACTCTGACTGCCATTTTGTGCCTGTGATACCCCACCTGAACTGATGGTAGAGCGTGTAGCGCCGTCACGTTGCATCAACAAATAGTTAACCGCAAAGGTTTCAGTGCGCATTCCCGATGGATACACCCTGAACACACTGCCGCTGCGCTGAATATCATAACCGTAGATGTCGGTAACCAGATTAAATAACTCGGGTAAGGTGACTTGCTTTAAGTCTAATGAAACGGTTCCACTGACTCCCGGATGTATCGCAACACTGTATGGGGTATCTGCAACTAAACCGGAAAAGAACGCCGCCGCATCAACGTTATCCGCCTTAATGTCATAACGGGTCTCACCGTATAACTCATCGTCGCTCATTAAGGGAGCGGGCATTAATGCTTGCAATACGTCAGTGGGAACGTCTTGCAGGTTCTGATTCACTGGCGCTTGCTCGTCAATGGCTTGTTGCACAGCGTTTTGTGCTTGAGTCAGGCCTTTTTCTGTCGGTGTAGGAGATGACTGACATCCTGTCAGTACGGCAATCAGACCGGTCGCGAGTATCACTTTAGAATTCATTGGACGCTTCTTTTTTGATTGTTATCTGGTTATCAAACAAGGCAAGACGCTTGGTCTCCTGCCTGTTTACGAGCTCTACACTGCTAGCATCAATACGTGCCACCGTGTAGCCTTCAATTTGTTGTCCTTGCTGGAGCATAGTGCCATTAATGATCGCCAGCCAGGTTTTGCCTTTGCGCATGAGCGCTTCGAGCCGTAACGCCTGAGCTTCAGGTTTTTCTGCGGCTTTTGCGGTTTGTGGCGCAATCAGGGGCTTAGTTGGATCAGGCAATCTCGATTGACCTTGTGCTGAAAATGCCATCACGACAGTAATTAACAATATGGATAATTTCATCATAACCCCATAAATGACCGGCTGGTGCTAATGGTGTAAAGCTCCAGACTCACCACAGCTTGCGGGTATGTATCAGTTTGATAATCGAATTTATGCCAATATATGCGCCAGTTTAGTTCACGGACTTTTTTAAGATAAGCTTGTATGTCGAAATAGCTGCCCTGTAACTGCAAAGCGACACCATGCTGATACAAGGTAATTTTATCTGTAGAGTCTGAGGCCATCTGAGTGGGCTCAGCTTGCTCAATGCTGTTTTCGCCGCTTTGCGCTTGTGCATCCACATCTATCTTCACTGGTTGTAACGAGCGCAAACTCACCAGTTTGACCCGATCCGTGGCGCCGAGCAATTCTCTTAGCATACTCGGCATCTGGCGAGCCAGCACCAACTCGGTAGTGTGGCCACTCACCTGTTGGTCAATACGCGCCAACTCGGTTTTCAATTCCGTTAACCGCTGTTGATAAGGCTGATTTGGATCCGTGCTTAGTTGCTGTTGAGTTAAGTTTATTTGCGTCTGTAAATCATTTAACTGTGTTTGCGCAGCGCGTAAATCTTGATCAAACTTGGCTGCCTGCTTCCAGGCCGGTTCGATAAAGAGTAAAAACCCAATAAATAAGGGTACCGCCAGTCCAGCAATCAGGATAAGCACGCGCTCACGGTGTTGCAGCGCAAGAAATTTCTGTTTTAGCGCTTTCATCGGCCCGCCCCTCCTTGTGGTTCAGCACCCAGCATAAAATCCACCGCGTTGTTGTCTTGCTCGGTGAAACTGGCTTGCTCAAACTCTACCCCTTCGAAAAAGGGGGTGGCCGATAACTGCTCAATCCACTCTGGAATCGCCGCGGCACCAAGGGCACTTCCTTGTAAGTAAACGTGTTCGCCTTCCACTAATATGCGTTTGAGCCATACATTCTGATGATGTGCCGAGGCCAGGTTTTCCATCAAGGCCGGATAGTCATGACTGGCAAGACGACTCTTGTCATTCAGTCGCGATAACAGGGCGCTATTATCACGCAACAAAAGTTCAGCACGGACGATGTCCGCAAGTAATTTGTCGTCAGGCTTACGTTCACTGAGGGCTTCACTCATTCCCCTTAGCTGCCCTTCGAGCATCATCTTTTGCTCATTCACTTGTGCAAAACGTTGCTCGGCCTGCTCTTGCTTAATGCCCATAAACACAGCGATGCTCACTACCAACACACTGACAATCAACCACACAACCATTACAAAGGGTAATGTCAGCACTTCAAGACGCGGTTTCAGGTCGTCGCTGTATAAATTAATGGTCGACTTCATGCGGCATGCTCCCGCGCGCTTTTATCGGTATTGATTTGGGTAGCAGCGGCACTCATTGAGTACGCATGTAGCATCACCATCTGCTCTGATTTGGGTACCTGAGGTTTAACATTCTCTACGTCGATAAAAAGTAGGTTTTTCAGCCCCTCGGCAATCTCTTCGGGAAAGTCAGAATCTAGCACTAATTCAATTTTGCGCAGCGCCGCTTGATGCAGCTGGGAGTCGAAATAATCCATCGAACGTTGAATTTCGGTCGCTAACGCTTCCAACATACCATTATTCAGTTCATCAATACTCAGGCTTGATAATAACTCATAGCCTTTCAAGCGCCGGGTAAAATAAAGCTGACCTTGTTTAAATATGTTAAACGACACTTCTTGGCCTGCATGTTGGAATAGGGTTGCTACGGCATCAGGGCGATGGCCAAAATTATCCAATAAGACAAACTCTTCAATCGTGATAGTCGAAGGTTCAAGCTCTGCGGTTTGAAGTATATTCGCTAACTTAGTGATTTCTTTCTTATTCGCGACCACCACAGAGACTTTGTTCGCCCCTGCAGCTTGCGCTGGTAGATCAAAATAATCGAGTTGAAGGTCTTCATTGGCTGACAGAATGTCTTTCATTGCCCATTGCAGCGCAGAATGCATTTCTTCTTCATCAACGGCTGGGCGATCGACCTGAACGATCTGGTATTTGTTCGCAGAAAGAACCAAATTACATGGGCAAAAGTTCAGTCCCTCGCGTTCAATCCAGGGGCGCAAATGCTGCGGCCAGTCTGCGGCATCAATAAAATGTTGCTTAGTCCACTGCCATTCTGAGGCACGTTTTTCCGCAACACTAATATGCACGCCCTGTTCTGTCAGCGCTAAGCCTAATCGACGGTTTCGCGCCGAACGACGTAGCATTTTTTTAAACAGCCTTCCCCAGCCTATTTGCATTCGATACCACGATTATTACTATAGTTATCGTCACATTATTGACGTAATTAGCTTAAATTAAAAGAGTTTTAGCCAACTTATAAACTCGCTTAAAGACGACCAGTCGCAATATTTATCGACAAGCAGCCGAAATTCCACAGGGACGGTTTAAAAATCCGCCACTTTGAACAAAAAAAAGCCCCGCATGTGCGAGGCTTTTAACTATAAGTTTAATTTAGAATGCCAGATTATATTGCACACTTAATACATGGGCATTAGCCGTTTCAGTGGCGGTCAGGTTGCTGACAATCGCGCCGGTTGCAGCACTGCCCATTACATTTTGTTTATCAACAATCGCTTCACGACCAGTAATATAGCCGTAAGCCACATCAATGCTACTGTTGTCATCTAACGTGTAAGTAGCGCCGACCGTATACCAGGTGCGATCTGTATCCGGGATGCTCAGTGAACGGTTTTCACGACTCACTACACCATCATCATAAGCGACACCTGCGCGCAGAGTGATCTCATCGCTGTACAAGTAGGTTGCGCCTAAACTGCCACGCCAAGAGTTATCAAAGTTTTCTTGTTTGATCAGTAAATCAGTACCATCGGCCAGATTCGCTTCAAGCTTTTCAAACGTGCTCCAATCCGTGTGGACGGCACTGGCCTGAATAGACCATTGGGCATTAATGACCTGATCGAGTGCAATTTCGGTGATCGCTGCCAGGTTTAAATCCAAGCTACCGGCCTGATTCAGTGATTGAACCAGATCTGAGCTTACTTTACCGTCCAAAGTTAACTGGGTTTCGGCGCGGTAGCTTAAACCAATATTGGTGCCCTCAACTGGCTGCCAGAAAAGGCCAAGATTGTAACCAAAGCCCCAATCGTCCCCCTCTAATGCCAAAATAGATGCGTTTGCTGGGATAGCTCCCTGACTCAACGCACCCATCAATGCCGGAACTGAGGTACTGATCTCGGCTTCTGAATACGTTGCACTGATGCCCACGCCCACGCTAAGTGTGTCAGAGACCTTGTAAGCAATAGTAGGATTAACAGTGACACTCATTACTTCTGCATAATCAGCAAAATTCAAAGCATTGAAGCTGTCGCTGTAATCCGTTGACAGGCCGTAGTTAGAAAACATGCCAATGCCCCAACTTACCTTGTCATTCAGTGGCGCAACGTAAAATGCCGCAGGGACCAGAGCAGAATCGGCCACATCCTCTTCACTGGCAGGATTGGTAAAGGTCATTCCCGCTGCTTGTGTTACGACCTGACCCTCTACGTCTAATTCCGGGTTAATGTAGCTCAGTTGTGCACTGAGTTGGGCTTTTGAAAATTGCGTGATCGCCGCCGGGTTGGTGGCCAAAATCGAGGCATTCTCTGGTTTTGCCGCCTGGCCCGCCATTGCGCGGCCAAAGCCATTGGCAGAATGTTCGTTAACCTGGAAACCAGCCGCTAACGCTGAAGAAGAAAAAGCCACACTGATAGCGGTCGCCAGTGCAGAGTACGCGCCTAATTTTTTAAACATATAGATACCCTTATCGTTATCTGATCGTTATTTACATCCTCAACACAGGTCGAGAATGAAAAGAATTGTGCGCGAGTGTAGGGAAGTGAAAATAGGACTTCAACGAAATTCCGAGAAGTTTTACAAACCCACACCAAGTTTTACACGTTAGTAACAAATAAGTCTAATATTCGCGCACGTTTACTACTTTTGGCGACTAGTTAGACGCATTAGTTATAACTCTATTTAACCTATTCTCGGCCGTTATCTATGACGACGTAAAAGCCAATCGGTGTATGTGCTACCCTTGTCTTTTCGCAACCCACAAGGAGTAAAATGTTAGGCCAACCATACTGCCCCAGTAATATTCAGCAAATCATCGATGATCTCGTGTCTGAAATAAGCAAGCAACCTGCAGCCGGTCAGGTCGCCAATTACATCCCCGCCCTAGCAGAGGTTGATCCCAACGCGATTGGCGTTGCACTGGCCACTATCAACGGTGAATGCTACACCGCCGGCGATGCTGAAAAAGACTTTTCAATTCAAAGTATTGCCAAAATTTACGCGCTGGTCATGGCGATGTTGAGAAATGACGACAGCATGTGGGAGCGTGTCCGGATGGAGCCTTCTGGCCAAGCGTTTAACTCTATTGTCCAGCTTGAGTCAGAACAGGGTATTCCGCGCAACCCAATGATAAACGCGGGAGCGATAGTTGTGGCGGATATGTTGGTCAATCAGTATTCCAGTTCTAACCATGCGTTTTTACAGTTCATCCAAAAGCTTTGCGCCAAGCAGGACATACATTTCGATGAAGACGTGTTTGTATCCGAGCAGCAGCATGGCCATCGAAATGCAGCCATGGCCCATTTGATGAAAGCATTCAATAATATCCATGCCGATGTAGACGAGGTCTTAGCGCATTATTTCTTTCAATGTTCATTGGCGATGAGTTGCAAGGATTTGGCCAACAGCCTGTTGTTTCTGGCCAATAAAGGCAAACAACCTAAACATGCAGAGCCAGTTTGCTCACGCCGTGACTGTCATCGGATTAATGCAATACTGTCTACCAGCGGCATGTACGATCAATCCGGCGAATTTGCCTTTCAGGTAGGCCTGCCAGCGAAAAGTGGTGTGGGCGGTGGCATTGTGGCTATCGTGCCCGGATTCGGAGTTATCGCGGTGTACAGCCCGAGATTGAATCAGTTTGG
>CAXQZJ010000025.1:0-3657 GCA_964228145.1 Alteromonadaceae bacterium
GTTTCGCGCTTGAGAATTTTGTAATCGTTATGTTGAAATCCCTGAATTGGATAGCATTTATGTGGCATGCGACGTCTCGAAAAAGCGTAAAACAGCGATTATACGCAAAACCATGCAAAAAGGTTTTGACCTCGTACAAACGCAACTAAAAATGGCGCATACTCACATTCTGTTACACTAGGACAAGCCTTGTTACTAACTAATGCTGTAAGTTAACAATTGATTTGCTTACTATTTGTGCAGAAAAAAAGGTTATTATCACACTAGCAGCATTGGGGCAGTTTGCTTCCGAAGCAAAAATCGATAAATAGGAACCAACATGAAAAAATCGCTTCTCTCGTTGTTTGTAGGCTTAAGCGTGGCCTCACAAGCTATGGCAGATGATTTACTCGACGTGTACCAGCAGGCTCTGCAAAATGACCCTAGCACCTTACGCGCCAAAGCCAACAAGGATGCAGCTTACGCATCAATCGATACCAGCAAAGCCAACTTGCTGCCGCAAATTTCTTTATCTTTGAGCGCAACTAAGCGTGGCATGGATTCTGATGGCAGCACCAATGGCGCAACACTGAGCCTAAACCAATCTATTTACAATGCGTCCTACTGGGATCGTTTAGATCGCGCTGAATTGGTCGCAACGCAAGCTGACAGCAACTATGGTCTCGCTTTACAAGATTTGATTTTACGCACCGTAACGGCTTATTTTGGCGTATTACAAGCGAAAGACGATCTGGAGTTTGCAGAAGCTGAAAAGCGTGCCATTGAGCGCCAACTTGAGCAAACGCAACAACGTTTCGCAGTGGGTTTAACGGCCAAAACCGACGTACACGAAGCGCAAGCGCTTTATGACAACGCGGTTGCCTCAGAAATCAGTGCACGTAATAACGTTGAGATTCGCTTAGAAGCCCTGCGTGAAATCACCGGTAACTACTACCCTGATGTTGAAGTACTTGATACCGAGCGCTTCAGCACTAATTCACTGACGCCTGAGCGCGTCGATCAGTGGTTGCAAATGGCGCAGGATCGCAACCTGCAACTGATGGCGTCTAATCTTTCCGTTGATATCGCCAAAGAAGATATTGAGCTGGCTAAAAACGGCCACCTGCCGACGGTTTCTTTGAGTGCAAGCGTGACAAACTCTAAAGCGTCACAAAGCGAAGCGTTTTTCCTTGAAGATGCTGATAGCCGTGTCAACACCAGCTCCATTGGCTTGTCTGTAAGCGTGCCAATCTACAGCGGCGGCGGTACCAGTGCGGCGGTCGATGTTGCACAGCACAACTTCGTTTCCACCAGTGAAGAACGTGAGCGTATTTATCGCTCTGTGGTACGTAATGTGCGTTCAAACTTCTATGATGTTACTGCCGCCATTTCTCGTATAAAGGCATTAGAACAAGCCGTTGTATCAGCCGAAAGTGCACTTGACGCAACTGAAGCCGGTTTTGATGTGGGCACCCGTACCATCGTCGATGTACTTAACAGTACCCGTAACCTGTATGACGCGAAGCGTAATCTGGCACGGGCCCGTTATGGCTACATCACCAGCATCATGAACTTAAAACAAGCTGCCGGAACCTTGGGTGAAGATGATGTTGTTGCGGTCAATCAGGGTCTTAAAGAAGCCCCTGCACAATAATACTCAACAGTTTAATCTGTTCAAAGCCAGTCTCCGGACTGGCTTTTTTATGCCTGCTAACGAAAGACAGGCCCTCCGGCCCCCACCTCGTCATGCTGAACTTGATTCAGCATCCACTTTCCTTTCCTAAATGAAAAAGAATGGATTCCTGCGAGGCGCTCAGCCATCGTAGGCCGGAATGACGCTAGTTTCCGTCATGCTGAACTTGATTCAGCATCCATGCCTGTCTGACAGTGAGTGAATCACGGGAAAAGCCGGAATTACCCAGGGGTATGGATCCCGGCGAAACGCAGATTAGCCTTTTGGTTGGAGTAAATCCCACTTATTACCGTAGGCATCTTCAAACACGACCACTGTCGCGTACGCTTCCTCTCGAGGGGCCTCCAAAAAGGTCACCCCTGCTTGTTGGTAGGCATGGTAATCACGCCAAAAGTCGTCGGTGTTTAAAAACAGCCAAACCCTTCCAGCCCCTTGCCGGCCGATCATGGCTTGTTGTTCGGGCCCGTTAGCTTTGGCTAAAACCAAGCCACAGCCTCCGCCAGAAGGGCTAATTTTGACCCAGCGTTTGTCGCCCTGGTCGATATCTTCGAGCAACTCAAACCCCAATACTTGGGTGTAGTACTGTATAGCTTTATCGTAATCGTCAATGATGATGCTGACCGCACCGAGTTGTTGCATAATTATTGCCCTGCGTAGTTGCTGCCTTGGGCAGCGTTTCGTATAAACTGAAAATAGAAATTGATCATACCGATATAATCTTCAGCGTCGATGCGCTCATTGATATTGTGCATGGTACCCAACTCTTCACTATTGAGCGGCACAAACAGGAATCGGTACTGGTTATCGCTGACACCGTAATAGTTAGTCAAATCCGTACCTGCGTACATCAGATAAGGCGCGACCAAAAGTTGTCCTTGCTGCCAGCTTTGCTGAATTGAGTCTTTTAACAGGCTAAAAGATGGGGTATCTGCGCGCCCTGCCGGTGACGGCGGGTTATAGGTTAACGCTTCAATGCTGATTTGCGGATTATCGATGACATCACGAACATGAGCGATGATGTTGTCTTTGTCGTCTCCGGGCAGCAAACGCAGGTTGTACACTACGTTGGCCTCTCTTGGTATCACGTTGTCTTTTGCCCCTGCGCGTAAAATCGTCGGTACCATAGTGGTGCGTGTCATGGCATTAGCTGACTTCATCTCAGCCAACATAGGTTTAATCAGCGGACCGAAAAACCAAAGATTGGAAAAAATAAGCTTGTCTGGCATCGCCATTTTTTGCGACGCCAGCCCAAATGTCCCCTCAAGGTAATCCAAGCGCTGTGCAAAAGGCGCGTCAGCCAGCTTATTCATGGCATCTTGTAATTGCGAAATCGCGGTTACCGACGCTGGCGAGGAAGAATGTCCTCCGTCTGCTTTCGCTGTCAGCGATAAACTCAGGTAACCCTTTTCTGCCACTCCCACTAACGCAATAGGCTCAAGTAAGCCTGGCAGCATATCCGGTTGCGCAATCACACCGCCTTCATCAAGCACAAATTCCAGTTGCACACCTTGCTGTTTAAGGTAGTCGGCAATTTTCGCTGCCCCTTGTCGTCCGCCAAGCTCCTCATCATGGCCAAAGCCAAAATACAACGTACGGGCCGGTTCAATACCGTTAGCCAGAGCAAGCTCCAGTGCTTCAAGTATGGCTAATACGCTGGACTTATCGTCCAGTGCACCGCGTCCCCACACCGAACCACCAACTAATGCACCAGAGAATGGCGGGTGAGTCCAACTCGCTTCATCGCCAACCGGCACCACGTCCTGATGAGCAATCAGCATCGCCGCTTGTTGACTGGCATCAGTGCCTGCCCATTGGATCAAAACAGAGTGTTCACCGATAACTTGCCAGGGTAACTGGCTAAACACCCGGGGATAGGACTGCTGCAAAAATGCGCGAAACTGTTCAAAGTCACTGTCACTATTTTGTTCAGCTGCGGGTGGGTGAGAAATGGTTTTAAATTGTAATCCCACCTGCAAGCGCGACAC
>CAXQZJ010000026.1:0-12812 GCA_964228145.1 Alteromonadaceae bacterium
GTAGATTCAATTGTTGTGCCAGCGCCAATCGCTGATGCACCATTAGTCGACCATCAGCTCGTTGTATTGATTGATTACCAAGGACAGATCCAATGCCCTGATTTGCTGTTGTTCCCGCTGCAAATCCGCGACCATGATCGGGCGCTCACGTAACCAGGCCTCATCGAGAGTAAGGAACAATTGGTTGTCATCTGCGGTTAACTTCCACTGTTGCGGCAACGCATCATCCTGACGCTTTATATTGAGTAGTACGGCTAGACGCAACAAAGGGACTAAACGGCTCACATCGCGCCATTCGTAAACGTCTAATTCGGGTACCGAGGTCAGTTTGATTTTGTTTCTGTGCATACTGGCCAGCAATGCTAAAATCCATTGCTGTTCCTGGTTGAACCCCGGCATTTCGCAATGCTGCAGGATATATCCAGAATGACGCTGCACACCGCGGCTATTAATCTGCAAACCCACTTCATGCAGCAATGCAGCCCAACCTAACATAGCTTTTAAATCAGAAGAGGTAAGCTTCCAGGCCTCGCTGACATTGTCGAACAACGCCATTGCAGTTGCTAAAACCCGCTTAGCTTGCTCTGTGTCAACGTCATAGCGGGTTGCTAATGATTCTGCGCTACGCTGGCGAATGCTGCTGTGCCGACCTAATGTCTCTTCCATCTCATACAGCACACCCTCTCGTAATGCCGCAGAACTGTATTCCATCCCTTGTAAGGCTAAACGTTCGAAAATGGCAATCAATATCGCAAGCCCTGCTGCAATAACGGCTTTGCGCTCGTGACTAATACCCAGCAAATCAATCGCTTCGGCACTGCCGGCGTTGATAAGGCGATCACGCAATTGCAGTAAAGCATCGAGCGTTAAACCGCTGTCTTGACCGGCTATACCGTTGAGTCGTATCGCTTCTGAGATGCATTTTATGGTGCCGGATGTGCCCAGACACATCTTCCAGCCGGTAGCAATATAGCGTTTTTCGATCAGTTCTAATTCTTGCTCAGCGGCCATGACTGCTTGTTTGAAGGCTTTTTGACTGATACTGCCCTTGTTAAAAAAAGCCTTGGTGTATGACACACAGCCCATTTCCAGACTACGTAGCACAAGGGGGTCAAACCCCTCGCCTATGGCGAATTCAGTCGAGCCACCACCGATATCCACCACCAGTGTTTTCCCTTCCAAATGGTTGGTATGCGCCACACCCAGGTATATCAGGCGGGCTTCCTCTATACCGGGAATCACTTCAATTGGGTATGGGAGCACCTTACGAGCCGCGACCAGGAATTCATGACAGTTGATCGCTTTTCGTAGTGTATAGGTCGCGACTATGCGTACCTTATCTGGCGCAAAGCCGCGCAAACTTTCAGCCACCAGCGTTAACATGGCGAGCCCACGCTGCATCGCATCCTGGCTCAGCACAGACTGATCATCGAGACCGTCTGCCAGACGCACCTTTTGCTTAACCTTATGTACAATTTGCACTGAGCCGGCAACGACTCTGGCCACTACCAGATGAAAACTGTTGGAGCCCAAATCCAATGCCGCTATCTGGCTCACATCCCGGGTTTCGAGTTGTTCAAATGCATTATCCGGGTAAGCCATGAGTGCTCCTTGAAGTTATTCAGCGTCGGTTTGCTCCAACTCTAACAGGTAGTCATAAATAGCCAACTGCGATTGTTGCTTACGGCGATTACCACGACGAACATACTTATTTGATTGATGCTCATCGATGACGCGGGCTTTCATTGTATCTTTAAACTGCAAATCTAAGGTGTCGAGTATGCGTTTTTGCAGATTTTTGTCGAGGATAGGACAACCTACCTCGATTCGACCATCCATGTTACGCGTCATCCAATCGGCAGATGAAATAAACAAGCGGGTGTCACCGGCATTTTCGAACACCAGCACCCTGGGATGCTCAAGAAAACGGTCAACGATACTGATCACGCTGATATTATCACTTAACCCGGCAACTCCGGGTTTAAGGCAGCATATCCCGCGTATAATCATGCGAATCTTAACACCGGCCTGACTGGCGGCATAGAGTTCTTCGATAAGAGCCTGGTCCTCAAGATTATTCAATTTGAGAATCATCCCGGATTTCTTGCCAGCCTTAGCATTGGCAACCTCAGTGCGAATTAATTCAACAATCCGCTGACGGTTGTTAATCGGTGACACCTGAAGCAGATCAAACCATTGGCGCCGATAAGGATTCTGAATCATATCGAAGACACTTATCGCTTCAAGTGCCAACCCTTGATCGTAAGTAAACAGACTGAAGTCGGTATAGATTTTGGCGGTTTTCTCATTGAAATTGCCCGTGCCAAAATGGGCGTAATGCATGATATCGTCGTTTTCTTCTCGGGATACCACGCACAGCTTACTGTGAATTTTTAACGCTGGGTTGCCAAGGATAACCCTGACACCAGATTCGGTGAGCTTTTTCGACCAATCAATATTGTGCTGTTCGTCAAAGCGCGCACGCAACTCCACGACAACAGTCACCAACTTACCATTATCCACGGCGTCAATCAGGCTGTTCATGATCCGCGAATCTTTTGCCACCCGATACACATTGATGCGAATGTGACGCACTGCTGGGTCAAAGGCTGCCTGACGCACAAACTCACTGAAGTGTAAGAAGCGATGGTATGGATAGTAGAGTAAAATATCCTGATAGCGGATAGCCTCGAACACAGTATTAAAGCGCTCAAACGCATTGGTATTTATGGCCGGCAATTTAGCGTTTTCGAGATACTCACGACCGACATTAGGGAAGCTGATAAAGTCTTTAAAATTACGGTATTGGCCACCTGCAATCATACTGTCATAGGAGGACATCTTCAGACGCTTGCGCAATACCTTTAACATTTCTTTAGGCATGTCACCGTCATAGTTAACCCGGACAGGCTCTGCTCGCATACGTTGCTTCATGCTTTCGGTCATTTTCTCAACGTAGCTTTCACTGATTTCATCGTTGATCGAATACTCCGAATCCCGCGTCATTTTAAACGAATAGGCTTCCAGGGCATCAAACTCGACAAAGCCACGAAAGATGATATCCAGACAAAGCTTAATGATATCGTCCAGCATCATTATGTGACGTTTTTTGCGGCTCTTTTCCGGCGGTATCTCGATAAACCGCCCCATGGCATGCACGGGTACTTCGATGACCGCATGCTTGGTATTTTTGTTATCCCGATGAATCGCAACAAGCAGGTACGTTGAGGTATCGTTTAAGCGTTTATCCAGTTCCACTTTTGAATGAAGCAGAACTGGCGCAATATGGCGCAAGACTTTGTTCTTAAAAAAACCGGTTAACCAAGTTTTTTGATAATCATTGAGTGAGGGAATATCTGCGATCATCACGTTATATCGTGCCAATTTCGCCACAACTTCGTGATAGATACGCTCAAACTCTTCACTCAACGATTGCACTTTGTCCTGAATCTGCTCAAGTAAATCTTTGAAGTAGTCAGCTTTCGCCTCATGGCCAGCATTCATGTGTATAAAGATTTGGCGCTTAACGTCAGCCACCCTAACCCGGAAAAATTCATCAAGATTATTAGAATAAATGCCCAAAAAGCGAATGCGTTCAATGATGGGGTTATTGCGGTCTGCTGCTTCCTGAAGTACCCGCTGATTGAAGGCCAACCAGCTCAGTTCCTTCGGGTAAAACGTGTTCAATGGCTTCATGATTCTCGCTTAGATTGTCTGGCAGGCGACGCCATGCTGACAGCTGACTATGACAATTTTGTGACAAAACGACCTTCACCCTTTCATTCTATGCATTTATAGTGAAAACAGCCAGTTACAACCGCTCTAGCTGGCCTCGAACTGTTTATCTATGGCGCGGATACGTTTATTGAAGTCCTCTAACGCAGCATCAGACGGATACTCGTAGTTGTATTTATTATGAAAATACACCGTCAGGCTACACTGGGCGTCCGACAGAAATATAGTGTAGCCATCAAAGTCCGTACTGGCTGACACCCCTTGTAAAATATGGCCGTCGCCACGTTGCTCTCCATGTTGTCGTATTTTGTCAAAAACCCGTAATATCTGATGAATATCGATTTCATTTTTCATCGGTTACCTCCATTGAAAAAGTCACTTTCTCCTAAACACATTGCGGACTCATAGGCCCCCTGAATCTTTCCGCCTAAGGTCCAGTCTCCGATTATCGCCAGGCTACCGTCCGTCAGCACACCGGGCGCATCGATGTTTACGGCCTGACGGGCGTAGCGCCAGTAGTGCACATAGTGATTAAGCAGCTCAAAATTGCCTATGACCTGAGTCAACCACCTATGTCCCTCATCCAGTAAACGCTCACCCTGAGTTTTATCCAGGGTCTCACTCAGTTGATCACTCGCGTGCAGTACCCAAATTTGTTGCTGAGGTCCCGGTGCGTTGCGGCCCGGCTTAGAATCAACTCTACCCAACCAACTAAAAGCCCCCTCGCCAAACACACCCTGAATTGTGTCATCCACCAGCGCCTTTGTATGCACAGCCAGCGCAGCACAAGGCGTTAATACAGCATCGGGAATAGCCTGTCCCAATGCTCTCTCACCGAGCAAAACTTTTGCCTGAGCAGCAGGTATAGCCAACACTAAACGATCAAAGCCATGCCAACCATTCTCATGCTGATCGCTCAGCGACCACTGGCCGTTAGTACAGGCAATCTGGTTTATTTGGGTTTGAGTAACAAATTCGAGTTGTTCAGACAGCGGTAACAGTACCTGATGCATCTTTCCTGAACCGACATAACGAGGAGTGTCGTCGGGTGAGGTGCGTAATTGCCCGTTTTCTAGTTTGTGGGGCTGAAACTTCCAGCGACTGGCGATGCCCTGATGGCACCAGCGCTCAACCTGGGCAGCAAATCGGGGGGAACGCGCGGTAAAGTATTGCGCACCCAGATCCGGTGCACCCCACGGCAGGCGTTTGGTATTGAGGCGTCCTCCGACCCCCCGGGATTTTTCAAACAGGCAAACCTGATGCCCCTGTTTGAGCAAATGCTCAGACAATACGCACCCGGCGACCCCGGCTCCAACGACGGCGACTCGCATTATTCACTCCTTGCTTTGTTGAGTGACTACGCCGCGCAACTAGAGTGCGATCAATTTAGTCACTGTGCAGTGCTTCAATCGGGCTTAATTGCGATGCTTTAACCGCTGGGAATACCCCAAAGCCTACCCCAACCGCTAAACAAATACCTAACGACAACACCACAGCAATCATTGACCAGCTCACCGCCCAGCCCGAATAGAATCCGATAACTTCGGACAAAATAAGGCCAAACACCACACCAAGCACGCCACCCATCACGGATATCGTAAAACTCTCCGCAATAAACTGTAGCTTAATATCTTGACGGGTCGCGCCTACAGCCCGCAACAGACCAATTTCTTTGGTACGTTCAAGCACGTTTGCCAGCATGATATTCATAATGCCAATACCGCCAACCAACAGCGAAATACCCGCCACACAGGCCATCACAATATTAAAAATCTGTTGGGTTTGTTTTTGCTGTGCCAGCAGAGCAGCAGGAATCACCATTTGGTAATCCTCAGCCTCGCCATGACGAAGTTCGAATAACTGGGCAACCGCTTTGGCAGCCACCATCGGATCTGTGTTTTCGTCAATTTTTAGTTTAATCAGGTCCAGTTCACTGGCAAGCGCAGGGCTACTAAGCTTTTTCAAACTGGTCGACAGCGGAATAAATACCCGATTACTGTCACCACCAATTTTGACTCCCTGAAACTCGTCCTTGGCCAGAAATGGCTCGACCAAAACGCCAACAACTTGCAGCCATAAGTGATTCACTTTCACATAGCCACCCACAGCATCCCCCTGAGGAAAAAGCTGACGAGCCGCAGAAGCACCCAACACCGCCACCTGAGCAACGCTCTCATCATCTTGTTGGTTCAATACCCGACCGCTTTGGGTGCGCATATTGGATAACTCGAAGTGACTGGCGGTGACACCCACCGCATCCAGATCGGCGCTACCAAAATCACTGTAAACCGACTGAGTTTTAATGTGTTTTTCGGCGCTGTGATCAGTTACAAATGGTAGGGTTTGCGCCGCTGCCGTGACGTCCTGCAAAGTCAGACCCAAAGACTCTTTACGAATCTCTTTGAGTTCATCATCGTTAAAGGTTTTGCTTTCAACAATCAGATTACGCAGACCCATGGAATCGATCATTTTTAACGCTTCGCGCTCGGCGCCTTCGCCGATATTAAGCATGGCAATAACCGCCCCGACACCGAAAATCATACCCAGCAATGTCAATAAGGTGCGTAGTTTGTGCGCCGCCATTTCACCGATGGCATCTAAAATCAGTGGTTTAAACTTTTCCATTTACAGGCTCTCCGGCTCGCTGAGAGCGATCTCGTCACCCTCGTTTAAACCTTTAACGATTTCAACAAAGTATAAATTTTTGGTGTCTGTAGTGACATCACGGCGTTCAAAGCCAGACAGCGTTTTAACGTACACATAGTTGTTGCCCTGCTCATTGAAGATCGCCTGAATCGGTATCACAACACCCTGTTGCTGCCCCTGTACTTCAACCAGCGCATCCACTTTCAAGCCTGACTGCAACACAGGATCGCTCTGATTAATGCTGATCACCACTTCAAAATACTTGACCGGATTGCCGCGCTCAATCGTCCGGCTAAACCCTGATACTGACTTAATCGTACCTTCAAATACCCGCTCTGGATGAGCCTGCAAAGTGACAGTGGCAGCTTGCCCTTGTTGCAAACCAATGGCGTCCTTGTCCAACACAAACACTTTCGCCTGCATTTGATCCAAGTTTGGAATTTTGGCCACGGTTGAACCGGGAAACACGGTTTGTCCTACTGCCGGTCGCTCACCACGAAAGTTCTTTTCATACAGCAAGATACCGTCGTAAGGGGCGTATACTTCCAACTGGGATAGTGCTTGCTGATGGCGTTCAAATTTAGACTCATGGCCCTGCCGTTTGATAGATAACTCATCGAGGGCACTTTGGCTTTGCTGTTCGATACTGCCTTGCTTCCAGTCAATATATTGGTCTTTAGCTCCGAGATAATCGCGGTTCGACAAGGTATCGATAATTTCCAGTTTGGAATACAAGCGCAGATCATCGATTGCAAATTGATCTACAAACTCAAACTCTTTACCCACATAAGTCTGCTCGGAGTCCAATTCATTTTGCTGCTTGTTTTTTTCTGCTTCACGGCTGCGCATGTCCCGATCCAGCAACAGCATTGCCAACTCTTCCTTGCGTGCATCCAATTGCAACTGTTCAGCATCAAACCGGGCAACCACGTCACCTTTACTGACTTGGGTGTTTTCTTCCGCCAACCATTCGATCATCATGGGTGTGCGTCCCGGCACCACAATTTTGCGCGACTCGGCGGCTTCCAGTTCACCAAAGGCAGGGATCTTAATATCAAATTGGCGCTGTTCGACCTTAAACAAAGGCACGGTTTGAATTGGCGCATCAGAACAGCCTGCTAATAGCAAAGCACCACTCAACATCATGATAACGCGCTTCATACATCCACCTCGACTTTGGCTTTCATGCCTGGCCGCATGACTTCGGGTTTTGCACCCGTCAGTTCTATCATAGCGTCAAAAATAACCTTGCTGCTGTTGGCTGATTTGGGGTAATACGCTTGCCCCAGACTTTTTATCCGGCCACTAAAAGCCATTTCCGGATAGGCTTCAAACACCACCCGCACCGCCTGCCCTTCAGTGAGCTTAGCGGTATCAGGTTCGGCAAATTCTGCCTTAATTGCGATATTATCCAGCGAAGGCAACTCCAGCAGCGTACGGCCCATGTAAACGGTTTCGCCCACCGCCGCTTTCTGTCCGTCCCAGGTGGTTTTGTACACCACCAAGCCATCTTTCGGGGCGGTCACTGCCAGTTTACGGATGTCGGCTTCGATACTGTCTACTTTACGCTGCAAGGTGTCGATTTTACCTTGTGCTACTTTGGCATTCAGCACCATGGCTTTTCGATGATGAGCTAAGCGTTGTTTAGCCTGCGCCAGGTTTTCACTAAAGTAACGATAATCGGCCTGTTGTTTATCACGCTCTATCCGTGAGCGTGATGCATCAACGATCTCCGCTTTGCGCCTGGCTTTCTCAAAATTCATTTCGGCTTCAGCCAATGCCAACACTAACTCTTGCTCTCTGGCAACGTCGTTTAACTGTTGGCTCTGTGCCCGTTGCTTTTCCGCCTCTAAGTCGCTTCGCCGACCAATCAAGTCGTTTTTCAGCCGTTGGCCATCAAACATCAGAATCACATCACCCTGCTTGACCAGAGTATTCTCGGGGGCCATGCGTTCAATTTTGAACTGCCACATACGACGCACATTAGGCGGTCCAATGCTGGCCGTTTTTAACGACACTAATTCAGCCGGAGCGCTAATCGAGCTTTTGTGGCTGGCTAACTGAGTGGTTTCACTTTCACCGCAACCACTTAATAATAACGCGGCTGCCAAGGGAATCGTTATCGCTCTCATTGTGTTGCTCCCTGATTATCAGCTAGCATGACTTCAACTCTGGCGCTCATACCCGGAGATAAGGGCTTGTCCTCAGGAGCATCAAACGCCAGTGTTAATTCATAATAAGCGCTATCACTCCATTGCCCGCGCAACTCTGCTTGTTTGCTCTGCTTTTGCAGTTTGCCCTCAATCCGGGTGCCGGGATACGCATCCAGCGAAATCCAAAACCTAGCCTGGCTGACATCCACCCGAGCGGCATCTATCTCATGTATCCAAGCCTTTACCTGAAATCCTTGCTGAGCCTGTATTTCGAGCACGTTCCACGACGCTTGTACGTTCGACCCTGCTACAATTTTATTGCCGTTATCCCAGGGGTGAGGCATTAATGAAGCGGGACCAGTCACCGTCGCCAGCACGCTCATTTTTTCCAATTGTGAGGTTTGATAGGCAATGTCTTCTTCCGTGCGCATTATGCTGATTTTTTGCTTCTCAAGCCCTACCTCACGTTCGCGTACTTGCAGCTTGAGGTTTTCTTTGGCTTTAATCAGTTCCATCAGCGCTTTTTCGTAGGCGATCTGAAACTTACCCTTATCAAACGCGCTGACCTCGCCGTCTTCAATGCTGGCTTCAATACGGGCTTTTTCTACGCTTAACTCTGCTAATTGCAACTTACCCTCTGCCTCAGTCACCGCCTGCGTGAGATCCATTTGCAACTTTTCTAATTCGAGCTTCTGAGTTTCCAGATTTTGCTGATTTTGCTCTAACTGGGCCTGGATGCCGCCCGAGTCAAACACCGCAACCAGTTCACCCTTTTCCATCACCTGACCTTCCTCTGGCAACCATTGGATCATTACCTGCCAACGGTCGGTCTTTGGCGCTGTTACAATCTGACTACGCGCCGAACTCACTTCGCCAGTCAAAAGTAAGGTTTCTGCTGAAAGCGGCGCACTTAGCATCATGGCGATTAACGTTAGTATTCGCATCAACCGATCCCTCCACCTGGTGGTAATTTGAAATCACTGTCAAGGATTTGGCCGTCGCGCATCAGCACGATGCGCTGAGCACACGCGGCTATATCATCTTCGTGGGTAACCATCACAATGGTTTGGCCTTGTTGGTGCAACTCATTGAGTAGCTTCATGATCTCGACCGAGGTTTTACTATCGAGGTTTCCGGTAGGCTCATCAGCCAATATCACACTGGGATTGTTTACCAAAGCCCGTGCAATCGCCACGCGCTGACGCTGTCCGCCAGACATTTCGAAGGGCCGATGATGCATGCGATGTCCCAGTCCTACTTTTTCCAACAACGCGATAGCCCGCTCGGTGGCTTCCTGATCGTCAACATCGCTGTATCTCAATGGCAACTTAACATTGCCGATTGCATCCAGCTTAGGTAACAAATGGAAAGTCTGAAAAATAAAGCCAATATGTTTGTTACGGATCGCAGAGAGGGTGTCGTCGTCCAGTGTGGCGACATCCTGACCATTAAGTATGTACTGTCCGCCGTTCGGGGAGTCCAGACAGCCGAGAATATTCATTAGCGTCGACTTGCCAGAGCCTGAGCTACCCATAAAGGCTACAAACTCATTCTGTGCGACTGTCATCGATACATCCTTTAGCGCGTCTACGGTCTCTGCCCCGTTGCTAAAGCTGCGTCGGATATTTTTTAGTTCCAGCATAGTTATAATTTTTCCTTGGTAATGCGATGAACATTACGCAAGCACCTGATTGATGGCAATTGTGCACAACGTGAATTCCTTACCTGCTGTCGCACAAGCGACGCTTCACTGTGTTAGTCTAGCGCTCACTGACACCCATCACTGACAAACCCATGCACATTTTGATATTGATTGCCGCGCTTACGCCGGCTGATGCACAAGAAACGAACATTGAACGACTACAGATCATCGCCAAGCCTGGTTTTACACCAGAACACTACGCCATTGATGATCAGAAAATAGACAATACCAATGCTCAGCACCCTGCCGAACAGCTCAGTAGCTTACCGTCAGTATGGGTAAGTCGCGGTAACAATCAGGAAAGTTTGATCTCGGTTCGTTCCCCGGTTTTAACCGGCGCAGGGGCCTGTGGTGCCTTTTTGGTTGCCGAGGATGGTATCCCAATTCGACCTGCCGGTTTTTGTAACGTAAATCAGTTATTTGAGACCCACATTGCACAGGCTGAACGAATAGAATTATTCAGCGGTCCCGCCAGCCAATTTTATGGCACGGGAGCCCTGCATGGCAGTCTCAATCTGATCAGCCGTGACCCTTTTACTTTGCCTTCGCGAATCCGCACGCAATGGGGAGCCTACGGCTATAACAGTCACGATTTCAGCCACCAGCTATATCAATCAGACCAGCAGGCAATCGGTATACAAGGTCGCTGGAACGCCGATGATGGCTATCAGCAAGATGCGGGATTTGATCAACACAAATGGCAAATTTTGCACGGCTTTGATGGCAAACAATGGCGAGCAAAGTCGGTGTTGTCTGCCACTCACTTGGCGCAAAACAGTGCAGGCTATATCGTCGGTGAGGACAGTTACAAAGACGATGCAGCGCGCAGAGAAAACCTCAACCCTGACGGGTTTCGTCATGCCAGCAGTGTGAAAGGCTACAGCCGCTGGCAACGCCAAATCGATAACGGCTGGCAATTGTCTGTTACGCCTTTTTGGCGACGCAGTCAGATGCACTTTTCTCAACATTACCTGCCCTGGCAAGCTTTTGAGCGCAACTCACAGCAAAGCGCTGGGGTAAACCTGTTGTTTAGCTCAGACACACTGAAAGCCGGTTTTAGCAGCGAATGGGCATCGGTGTCACTATCCGAATACCAAACCGCGCCGTTCAGTCCAACCATTCCAGAGGGCGAACACTATCACTTTAACGTAAGGCAATGGCAACTTGCTCCTTGGCTAAGCTGGCAATATGACTTTTCCGATCGTACCCGGGTCAACACTACGGTGCGCTGGGACCACATTTCCCGTGATTATCGCAATCATTTAACTGACGGCAGTGTGTGCGCAGCGGATGTGACAAATTGCCGTTTTTATCGCGCTGCCGATGAACAAGACAGCGACAGCCATTTGTCCTTGCATGTCCAATTCGAACATCAACTCAACGCGAGTCAGCAAGTTTACGCCACCCTCTCTGACGGCTACCGCAGCGCGCAAATTACCGAGCGTTATCGCTTGCAAGGCACACAGCAGCAAGCCAATCTGGCGCCGGAAACCATGCTTGCAGCCGAGTTAGGCTGGCGTATGCAGCACCGTCTTTGGCAGGCACAGGTCAACCTTTATCACATGCACAAACAAGACGTAATCATTCAGGACAGCAACCGCTTTGTGCTCAATGAGGGAGAAACTCGTCACCTGGGCATAGAGGGGCAACTGCGTTGGCAACCCACAGCTCAATGGCAGTTAAGTCATAATCTTAGCTATGCAAAGCACAGTTACGAAAATAATCCGGGAGGCGCGCAAATTGACGGTAACGACATCGATACTGCGCCACGCTGGCAAGCCTCAACTCAAGTTGTTTGGCAAATCGATCCACAATGGCAGTTGGATGTGGACTGGCAGTACTTAGGCAAATACTTCCTTGATCCGCAAAATCTGGCCAGCTATCCGGGCCATCAATTAATCAATACCCGGCTTCACTGGCAAGCTACAGAGCCACTTAAGATTACGCTTGCCATTCACAATCTGACAAATCAGGATTATGCTGAACGCGCAGATTATGGGTTTGGCAGCTACCGTTACTTTGTTGGTATGCCTGCCCGTGCATATCTTCAAGCAACATATAGCTTTTAATCAGGGAGCGTTTTTATGCTGACAGGCATCTATGCAGGACTACTCGGCTTAATTTTTATTTACCTTACTTTCAGGGTCATCGGGGCAAGACGCCGAGCACAAAAATCTATCGGCGATGGGGGCGATATTCCTCTGCGCAGGGCAATTCGGGCTCACGGTAACTTTATGGAATATGTGCCTTTCAGCCTGTTACTGATTTTTATGTTGCAACAGCAGCAAGCCCAAGCCTGGTTACTCCATGCTCTCGGTGGTAGCCTGTTGCTCGGTCGATTGATTCATGCGTGGGCAATAAGTCAATTCCATGAACCGTTGAAATACCGGGTACTGGGTATGCTGCTTACCCTACTGAGTTTAGGCGGTGCGTCAATTGCCTTGATCGTGTTAGCGTTTTAATCAGGGTAACCGGTAATATCTCTGATGGTGCGGTACAAAGGTTGCAACTTCGGGTACATCTGCTGATAGACCTCGCGATAAAGTCGCTGGTATACCTGCTGATTGACCGGATTT
>CAXQZJ010000027.1:0-18946 GCA_964228145.1 Alteromonadaceae bacterium
CGAGGCTAAGCAGCGGGGACGCAACCGTGTGGTGTGAATGGTTTTTTCGTCACCTCTTCAACTTTCGTCACTCCGGACATGATCCGGAGTCTATCTGGCTGTGCATTGTATAAGTTTGCAAGGGATGGATTCCAAATCAAGGTTGGAATGACGGGATTGGTTGTGGATTCTAAGTCAAGTGAGTCCGCGCAAGCTCATTCACCTCCCTACAACTAATACCCAATGGCTACTATCCCCCTGATCCTGAAATGCATAGTCCAGACGAAGATTTTGATTTTCTATAAGTTCTGCGTAGTGCGACAACCCTAAGCTGGCATAATAAAACGTTCTTCCCTGCCATTGGCTGGTATGTTCACCCGCTGGCTCACCGACGCTTATCACAGCTGTACCACCTGGATTTAGCCAGGTTGGTATACGCATGAAAAAGTCACGCTGCTGATCAGGATTTAAGTGAAACACACTGTCCCACGCGATAATGATATCAACGGGGCATTCAGGCTCAAAATTAGCTATATCGGCATGGATAAAACACTGTTGGGGATGTTGCTGGCGCGCCAGCGCCAGCATATTCGATGAAAAGTCCACGCCGGTTATGTGGTAGCCCCGGCGCTCAAGACTTGCCATAATTCGGCCGCCACAACCACAACCTAAATCGAGCACTGTTTCTGCATTTATTCCACAAAGATCAAGCGCTTTTTCAATGGCTGCAACACCATATTGCCCCTGCTGGTGATACCGATGCCACCAGGTTGCAATTGCGTCATAATGAGCACGAATCCTCCGATGGTGGCTTGCCAGTTGATCGGAGTTAGCTACCACATTAAATCGTCAGGAATTTCGTACTCAGCATACCAATCATCTTCTTCCTTAGATTGCGCCGCTTGCTTATCCGCTTCGCTGACCCGATAGATAATTGCTGACCCATCCCGCTGGGTAATTTTGTCGCACACTTGTACAGGAATAATCTCATACTGTTCATCTAATTTAGCAATGGCTAATTTGCCTTGGCTCAGGCGATTTTGCGTTTGCTTATCCACCAGCACTCGCTTGACTAAGTTGCCATCGGTGAAATTGAACGCAATCTCACCGTTATTTTTCGGTTGACGGTTAACCTCGATTAGCTGACGGATTTGAGCAACCAGCGCTTTTTGTTCTTGTTCAGCCTTGCGTTGCGCATTCAACTGGCGATCACGTTCAATTTTCTGCTGCCTTGCTTGCTCGGCAGCCAGCTTCGATTGACTTTCTTCACTGATTTTATGCTTCTGTTTTTTCTTAACTTTTTTGTGTTTTTCGCGCTTTATTTCAGCGGCTTTCTTCTTATCACCTAAGCCAGCTTTTAATAATTGGTCCTGAAGAGATAGGGACATGTTTTTACTCCTTAATCGATGTGATAATTGTGACGCTTTCAACTTAAAATGAAAAGTCATTCCCAAAAACTCTTGGCTAACTGTCTTTAAAAGCCTCACCGACGCCAGTAATATCGCCCACGCCCTTTTGCAGCACATCACTATTTTCAGCCAGCGTTTGCACTACCTCGCGATTGTCCCTGGCAACCTTTTGCACACCGTTAATACTTAGCTCAATATCTTTCGTTGCCTGCATTTGTTCATGAGCCTGCTGCACAATTTCACTAATCAATTCACTTAAACGACCGATTGAATGGTTGATATCATCTACTTGCGCTACCGAGTGCTGTGAATCCGCTGCACAGTCTAGGGCGCGTTGTTCACAGTCTTTCATCATTTGGACCCAGTTCGACAGCGTTCCCTGCATTTGCGTTAGGTTTTGTTCAATCGCCAGAGTAGATTGTTGCACGCGATTGGACAGCGCCCTCACCTCATCGGCTACCACGGAGAAGCCCCGACCACTCTCACCGGCTCGCGCAGCCTCTATGGCGGCATTTAAAGCCAACAAGTTGGTCTGCTCAGCAATAGCTTCAATCTCAGCCATTGCCACTGACACTTTTTCCGTTTCCACTTTCAATGATTGTGCAGAGCCGGCGGCATCACTCACTACCTGAGCTAATTGTTCAACCCGCTGTTTACTGGCCACCAACGCGGTTTCAGTACTGGCAGTTGCCTCTCGCGATCGTGCAACACCCTCATTTGCTTCATCTGTCGAGGTAACCACATGAGCACTGTTGTTAGCGAGTTGCGTCAATGCTGTGGCTATCGACTCAACCTGACTGCTTTGCTCACTGATACCTGACACCATTCCGTGACTCACTGCTCGTATTTGTTCGGCCACCTGATGAAGATTAGCGCCAGCATCCCGGGTTCTGCCCCGTATGGTTCTTTGTATACCTTTTTGAATGAGCCCATGGTGAGTAAGATGGCTGGAAAGGTCAGTGCCAGCAAATACCAAGCGCGATACGGAATCTTTGCCTTCTGTCAGTGCCATTACCTTTGCAGGTAATCCCCATAGTGCCTCCCGTAGCAGTGTAGCGGCAACAATCCAAACCAGCGCAACCGCAGCACCTAACCAAAAACCGCCAAACACTGCCACCCCAACACTGAGCAATATCAGCAAAGCAGCAACCAATCCAAGGCGCAGTGAGTGGGAAAGCGTTTTGGGCAACGATTTATTTTGGTTCAATCTGGAATACAGACGCTGCGCCTGTTGTTTATGCGCGTGGTTAGGTCTGGTCCTGACAGATTGATACCCAATTAAGCGCTCTCCCTGATACACGGGGGTAACCATAGCATCAACCCAATAATAACTGCCGTCTTTGCATCGGTTTTTCACCAAACCGCGCCAACTAATGCCATTTTTCAAATGTTGCCACATGTCTTTAAACGCAGCCTTTGGCATATCAGGGTGACGGACCAAGTTATGGTTCTTACCAACCAACTCCTCCTCTGTATATCCCGACACCTGACAAAAATGCTGATTCACATAGGTAATAACTCCACGGGTATCGGTGGTGGAAATGAGTTCATGGCTGTCGTCGAAGTGAGTCTCACGATCGACAATAGACTGTCCTCGGCGCATAAGTTAGCTCCAAAGTTTAGTTAGACGGTAAACACCGCTTAAAAATTAAAAAAAGTATAGTTCAGGGTGAAGTGGGTGTAGCCATGGCTGAAATCAGGCGAATAAAGCGTGCCTGATGCTCTTGTATTAACGTATTGGGATATGCGCCCTGCCCTTCGGCTGGTTGCAACGCCGTACTATTAACGAAGGCCTCCCAACGGGATTGGTGTTGCTGTTGATAGGTTTGCCAGAACGTGCTGGCCTGAGACGCCAACGCAACTGACTCAGAATTAGCTGGCTGTAACCTGGTCCGCAAAACAAGATTACGTAATTCAATGCCAATCTGCTGGTATTGCTCGTGCCAATCTGCATAGCGGCGCTGTTCTGGGGGTTGCTCTTTTAACGCGCTGTAAAAGCTGTCAATCAATTTCGCTATAACCAGATAGGGCTCCGGGTCGTGTTGCGCTGCAACTGATGCAGGAGGAGTCACATGACACGCCGAAAGTAATAACAATAAGCCCACACAAGCGCACTGACATTGCCGCTTTATCTTAATCAGCATAGATTTCCACGTTAACTTTACCGTTTACGTCAACACTGGCGCGGTACATGCCCTTCGAATTAAATGGCATGGCAATATTGCCCTTGCGATCAATAATAATGACGCCGCCCTCACCGGCATCCGGCGAAAGCACACCATGGATGACCTCATTACCCGCTTGATCGATAGTTTTTTGCTGATAAGCAACGCGGGCACAAATATCACTGGCCACCTGGTAGCGGATAAAGTACTCACCGTGGCCGGTTGCACTGACAGCGCAGCTTTGATTGTCAGCAAAGGTACCAGCGCCAATGATGGGCGCATCACCTACGCGTCCCCATCGTTTGGCTGTCATACCGCCAGTAGATGTCGCGGCTGCTAAATTACCATCTTTATCCAATGCTACCGCCCCGACTGTACCCATTTTATAGGTCGGCTGCTGTTGCCACAGGTGGGCATGGTCAGAATGTGTGAGTGTTTGCTTTGCACGTTTTAATGCCTCTCTACGGCGCTCGGTACTAAAATAGCTGTTCTCAACCAAGCTTAACCCCTGAGCTTTTGCAAACGCATCGGCCCCCTCACCACTTAACATTACATGCACCGAGTTTTCCATTACTGCTCGTGCAGCATCCACCGGATTTTTAACCTGCCTGACACCGGCAACGGCGCCTGCATTACGGGTTTTCCCATCCATGATTGAGGCATCCAATTCATGGGTTTCGTCCCAGGTAAATACTGCCCCATGGCCTGCATTGAATAACGCTGAGTCTTCCATCATACGAATTGACACAGCAACGGCATCAAGACTACTTCCCCCTTGCTCCAAAACCTTGTAGCCGGCCAACACAGATTGTTCTAACGCTTCGCGATACAAGCGTTCCTGCTCGTTACTCATATTTTCACGGGTAATGGTGCCAGCACCACCGTGTATCGCAATTGCGATATCAGCGGCCAAAGCGTAAGGCGTCAGAAACAAACTAGCTAAGACGAACGATTTCATAGGGTTTTCAAGCATAGGGATGATGTGAATACCATAAACAAAAACGCCGGCATTTGGTATACCGGCGCGTTTAGTTGCAGACATTCATCTGTGAATGGGGCTAATACTGCCAAGCGTAACTAAATTTAGCGAAGACAGCGCGGTCAGAACGTACAAACTTATTACGCTGGGGATCGTCCATACCAAAATCACCGTAACCGACATAAATCAATGTTTGTGGATTCACTTTGTAGGAATACAAGAATTGAGTTTGAACATAAGTTTCGCTTGCAGAATAAAATTCTGGCCGATTGTATAGCAAGGGATTGCGGCTGATATCGGTGTATTGGACGTTCAATCTGAATTGATTACGCATGTCCATTTGATACAAGAGTACCGCATCAGCCAAGTAGGCCTTATACAATTGCCCGCCATCGACGTCGAGCTTATCAAAAAACTGCGACAGCTGTAGTTCCCACTGCTCTGTCACCTGCCAGTTAAAATAGGAATCTGCATAAAAGCCATCGCCTAGCTGGACGTTGTCAAAGTCTAGCTGGTCGCCAACATTGACAAACAAGTTCAAATAAACATCTTCATGAAGCTTTGCTTCGGCGAAAAAATTGACCTGACGCTCATCAAAAACCTGATCTACATAAAAACGCTCTCGAGCCAAAAAGCCCAGCCGGACATAGGACTCATACAACCCATTTACTGACGCATACCCCTCGAGTTCTTGCTCGAGCATTTGGTTATCAGATAACCGATAGGTTTTATCCCAGTCACCATTGATTCGAACCTGATTGATCCAATCATGGCCCTTGATATACCAGGTTCGGCTTCCACCGATAATCAGCTTTTCGAAATCAGCCTGACGCTGAAAACCCAAATCCGAACGAAAATCCTGATCCACCCGGTTGTATGTCACATAAGCGCTGTGTTCACCGGTACGATAGTTATACTGTCCGGCAAAAGCATTCCCGCTTTGCTCGTTCTGCAAGCCGAACTCTTCTGCAAATGCACTGTTGTCACTGTCTGAACGAGCAAACTGGTAGAGTAAGGTATGTGAATCATTTAATGCCGCGACACCGTCAATGGAAATCATGTCGTTGCTGTAGCCATCGGCACGGCGGTTTGTCATGAGCACACCTGCGTAACTCCGCTCACCAATATCGGTTTTGTAGCGGGCCGTAAGGTTTTTTGAGCTCTGGTCGAGACGAATTACCCGAGAACTTTGACTACCGGGAAGCAAGAAGTTAGTGCGGCTGTCATCAGCCATTAGTACGCCAAAGCTGTGGGAATCAAGCTTGCCCGTCACTTTAGCACCAACATCCGGGCTTACGATGTTGCGGGTGTGGACGAAGTCAAACATCGCCGTATTAAAATAGTCCGCGCCGTCCAGGAAGAAAGGCCGTTTCTCGTTGTAAAATAAAGCATTGATATTATTTACATCTAACTGCCCGTCGTCAGCTTCAACGTTAGAAAAGTCCGGATTGATTGTGGCATTTAACACAATATCCTGAGTCACACCCCAGCGAACATCTAGTCCCACCTCTTTTTTGGTGTCGCCATTTTGCCATTCACCTTGAACATTTCTCTGGTCCGCGCGCCCAACTGTCACAGTGGGAGTTAGCTGTAACGCATGCCCTTTATCTATATCAGCAAACCCCTTTATTTGGTCAAACTGACAGATAGTACACTTTGAGTCACGGTCCCGCGGGAAACTGGTGGATGAGCTCTTTAACGTTCTCGGATAATTTCGCCAAAACGCGATATTCCAGGTTTGCTCGCCAGCCTGATCCGGGAATCGTAAGGCTGAAAATGGAATTGCTACTTCAACCTGATAACCTTGGTCAGTGATTTTACCTGCTGAATCCCAAATAGCGTCCCAACTGTCATCTTCGTTCCAGCCGTCTGTATCATCCATTAACACATCGGCTTGTGCACCATAAGGATTGATAAAAAACTCATAAGCATTACGTTGGGTGTTGAACGTATCTAAGAAAATCCCTACGTTATCATCCGCCCACAGGCTATCATGGGCACGAAAAGCTGCGCGAATCTTCTCTGGGTTATCGTCATAAGCTTTGATGGCGATATATAAATATTCACCGTCTTCGAATAACAGTGCTTCGGTACGCGTACGCGCTGGCTCACCATGATTCGGATAGGCTTCATAATTTAAAGGTATAACTGTGGCTTGTTGCCAAATCGGCTCATCTAGATTGCCATCTATTGCAATCTCGGCATTTGCGCGAAGTAACTGATATTCAGCTGACTTTGCAGGCGCGGTGAGCAATGTTCCGAGTAACATCGCGCCGGTAAGGAGTCGTGTATCCATGAACTACTACTTATTGTTTAATGTGTTTTGTTATTTTTTTGTCGATGCCATGCTAACAAAAGTTTGAACTGCGCTGAAATGAATTCTGAAATTAACTTCAGGCAACTGTATCGTCTGAACAACATATTGGCATAGTCATTGCGTAATCCCATTACGCAGGATGAAGCTTCATCAAGCATTCAGCTTATCTTGAGCAAGATAAGCCTATTTCGAAGGAGTCAAAAAATGAAAAAACTTGTATTAGCGACTGTGATCAGTGCTGTGATGGTGTCAGGGTGTGCGTCTAACGCCAGTAACACTCAAAAAGGCGCTGGGATTGGTGCTTTAATAGGCGCGGTTTTAGGAAAGGCTACCGGTGACCATGATAAGAGCCGATACGCCTGGGGTGCTGTAGTGGGTGCCATTGCCGGTGGAGCAATTGGCTCTTACATGGATAAACAGGAAGAGGAATTTCGCGAGCAACTTGCCGATAGCGGTGTAGAGGTGTATCGAGAAGGCGACACACTACGCCTCCGGATGCCCGGCAATATCACCTTTGCCACGGACAGTAACAGTATTGATCCACGTTTTTATCCGGTATTGAACGATGTCGCATTGGTCCTCAATAAGTACCCCAAAACCACGTTGAAAGTGACTGGACATACGGATAACACAGGCTCTGATAGTTACAACCAAGCCCTTTCGGAGCGGCGCGCGATGAGTGTTAAAAACTATCTGATTAGTCAGCAGGTAGACAGTCGCAGATTAACCACAGTGGGCATGGGCGAATACGATCCCATTGTAGGGAATGATAGTCCTGAACTACGCGAACAAAATCGTCGTGTTGAGTTGCAGGTATATCCTCTTGAGGGCTAACAGGTAATATTTTCAACGCGACGAGATAAATTTACCTATAAAAAAACCGGCCTCGAACAGGCCGGTTTTTTAGCTTACTGACTGTTAATCTTGTTTGGACAACTGAGCCACATAGTCGTGGGCAATGATAGACCCATCTGGCGTAGCCAATTCAGTATCATCATCCTGTTCAGCAATGAAATTTAATAAACAGCTGCTAAAGCGGCTTTTCGCCTTAACCAGCTGCTCACCATCTTCATTTCTAACTAAGATAGTATCGCCAACACCGAAGTCACCTTTAACTTCTACAATGTCTTCGCTAGTTAGCTCAACATGTTCCGCATCAAGTTCTTTGTCAAAGGTACTTTCAACGACCACCTCACCCTGCGCAGAGGAGGTATGCGTCAACCAGTGCAACTCCTCATGCATAGGCTTTTCATAAGGCGTGAATAAGGTTCCGGGATTTTCTCCGGCGAGTAATTTCTGGAAAGGCTCATCGGTATGACCATTAATAATAAAGGTGCTAATGCCATGAGAAGTGGCTTTTTCTGCAGCCTCTATCTTGGTGCGCATCCCACCTGTACCCACGGCACTGGTTGCTCCTCCCGCCATTTCACGAATATCGTCGTTGATCTCATTAACGATTGCGATTCGTTGCGCATCGTCATGTTTATGGGGATTTTTGTCATACAAGCCATCTACATCTGAGCAAATGATCAAACAATCCGCATCTGCAGCAGCCGCTACCATTGCAGAAAGGTTGTCGTTATCACCGACTTTGAGCTTATCCGTGGTGACCGTGTCATTTTCGTTCACTATGGGTAAAATACCGTGCTGTATCAGGCTAAACAGGGTCTCACGAACACTTTCATAGCGCTCACGGTCTCGCAAGTCAGCATGCGTCAACAATATTTGTGCGGTTTTGAAATCGAAAAATCGATCCCAAGTGGCCATCATTTCGTTTTGCCCAGCTGCTGCCATCGCTTTTTTAATCGCGATGTTATCGTTTTGCTGTTCACCGAATAAATGGCGGCCCGCCGCGACCGATCCAGATGACACCAGCACAACTTCGATGCCGCGCAATCTGCAGCGTTGAATGAACTGGGCGATGGCCAGTAAGTACCTCGAACTACAGCCGTTTCTGTTCGGCGCAATAAGTGCACTGCCAACCTTCACGACAATGCGTTTCCATTTAAAATGATTCACGCAGATTCCTCTTGTTGAGTAAGTTGGTTAACCTTAATTTCGGTAGTCTCGAATTCTTTGCATACCTTGTTGGTCGGCTGCTTATCCATCAGGCTCAGCACCACAATTGCCAAACTGCTGACAATAAAGCCCGGTACTATCTCGTACATCACAGAAGACAGGCTTTCACCCTTGTCCAACACGGGCACATAGATCCATAACAGTACCGTTACCGCACCGGCGATTACGCCAGCGACAGCACCTTTGTGCGTCATGCGTTTCCAATACAGACTGAATAACACCAGAGGGCCAAACGCAGCGCCAAAGCCAGCCCAGGCATTACTGACGAGGCTCAAAATCGAGCTGGAACTGTCCAGTGCTAACAAGCAGGCAACGATAGCAACAAGCAAGACACCTGCTCGGCCGATATTGACCATAGTCGAGGGAGCAATATCGCGTTTTGCCAACGCACCGAACACATCCTCAGTCAGTGAACTAGACGACACCAATAATTGAGATGAAATGGTACTCATCACAGCAGCTAAGATCGCTGCCAACAAAAAGCCGCTTATCAATGGGTGAAAAAGAATCTGAGAAAACACAATGAAAATGGTTTCAGGATCCTGCAATGCAGTACCAAATTTATTGACGTATGCCACGCCGACAAGACCTGTAGACAAGGCACCAACAATTGTCACTAGCATCCAGCTCATGCCGATGTTACGGGCTACCGCCACATCTTTCACCGAACGAATAGCCATGAATCGGACGACGATATGGGGCTGTCCGAAATACCCTAACCCCCATGCCATCGATGAAATGATTGCAAGGCCACCGATCGATCCTAGCGATGTTGACCAGTCTGGTATGGTTAACGTCGCTTGTTCTATCATTTCGTTGCCTGAATCGAATTGGTTAAATGCAACCACTGGCACCAGCACCAAAGCAATAAACATAATGCAGCCTTGCACGAAGTCGGTCAGACTCACCGCTAAAAAGCCGCCAAGCAAAGTGTAAGCAACAACCACAGAAAGCGTGATCACCAGCCCCAGGTGATAATCGAGATTAAAGGCAGTCTCAAACAGCTTGCCGCCCGCAACTAACCCCGCGGACGTATACAGAGTAAAAAACAAAATGATCACAACGGCAGATATCACCCTGATTGCACCGTTATTTAAGCCGAAGCGCTTCGCAAAGAAGTCAGGCAAAGTCAACGCATCTTGCGCTATCTCGGTATATACCCTCAAGCGTGGCGCAACTAACAGGTAATTGAGTAAAGCACCGATTAATAAGCCCAACGCAATCCAAACTGTATCGAATCCACCCACAAACATTGCGCCGGGCAAACCCATTAACATCCAACCACTCATATCGGACGCGCCGGCGGACAAGGCCGTCACATGCGGGCTGACCTGACGCCCACCTAGCATATAGCCTGACAAGTCATTAGAGGTGTTTCGGTAGGCGAATAAACCGATCGCCAACATAGCGATAAAATAGATCGCTAAAGAAATATAGGTACTGTAATGCATGAATCGAACTACCTAAGACGCTTTTTTGCCAGGCATGGATCCACGAAATAAGGGGAAAACGTAGGTTGATAACACCAACCAGAAGCAGAGTTTCTCTACCAGGGTATTGAGCAATTGTTTTGCTGTTGATTTGGCTTTCACCGGAGTCTCGGTTGCGGCCAGTAAGTTTTTACATCGCGTCAAAGTGTCTCTCGAAGAGCTCATTCGGTCCTCTTTTTAATCATCACACATTATTTGTGTACGAATTATTATTTCACAAACCAACTACACAGTTCAAGTTTAAAAACCTTTAGGCTTCATTCCGACAGCAATGCAGCGGAAAGCAAGTAAACAGCTTATAATCGGCGCGAGGTAAAATAAAAGCGCCGTGGAGGCGCTTTTTTATTATCAGATGAAATAATTATTACAGGAATCTTTAAGGCGATTAAACGAATTTAAGTCTTCTGAATAAGAACAGCACACCAGCAGAAATGGCTGCCATAATCACACAAAAAATCCAGAACGCCTGCTCGTTATCCACGCCCGGCATACCACCGATGTTGATACCGAATAAGCCGGTTAAAAAACCTAAAGGCAAAAATACACCGGCAATAACAGACAGAATATAAGTATTGTTATTCATGCGATCGGCTGAGCGCTGATTCAAGTTGTCATTAATCATTCCAATTTGAGCCAGATTGAAATCTATATCTTCCAAAATGCGCAACAAGCCATCCCGTTGGTTATCCAGCCTGCCCCTGAATCGCTTAAAACGCGCTAACCCCGCTTTCTGAAAGGCCTCCAGTGCGTGGGATTGTGGCTTAAGAAAACGATTGAGTTTAAGTAACCGTCGCTTGGTTAGTTGGATTTGAGCGACTTCCTGATGACTCACTTGTTCATCATCAATGTCATCGATAAAGGTCTCTAAAGGATCGAGAAAGCTCTCAATACGTCGGTGGAGCTGCTCAATAATGTTAACCACCAGTGACTCAAGGCTTCCTGGTCCCTGCCCCTCACTAAGTTGCTGACGAATACCAGTAACGGCTTTAGACGGCACACGTCGCATGGAATATAAACGGTTCCCCTTCAGCAGCATTCGTATACTCAACATATCATCAGGTTGGCTACCTTCATTAAGGTTGACGCCTCTGACGATCAACAAACATTGCTCATCATCGAAAAACTGACATCGTGGCCGTGTATCTTCGGCCAATAAGCCGTCGATAATGGCATTATCAATATCCTGAGATTTCAGCCAATCACGCAATTGAGGGTGATTGCGATCACAATGAAACCAAACCGGTTGGCTAGAATCGACAGCGTTGATATCGATTACAGGTTGCGCTTTTTGTTGACCGAATTGCCAGGCGTCAATAATAAAGTTATGGGTCATAACACCTTGTTCCTTTTACGTCACAGATGGAAAGCAATGTACTGTTAAAATCAATCGTTGCCTATTAATGTTTTAGCAGAGACAAAAAAAAACGCCGCAATGCGGCGTTTTGAACAAAATCAACGTTTTCTGTTACGCGACCGATTGCTCATCGTCTTTTTTGATTGCCAATGCGCTCAACTCATGAGGTTTGAAACTATCAACCGCAATCGCTTTCACACGCAATGCTTCAGCACGCTTCAATTGGCTCGCTTCATGCTCGGAGATAATTCCTGCCTCTAACGCGTTAGTTACTGTCACTTCGAACAAAGTTTTGCGTGGGATAGTGCCGGCACGCTGCGCTTTAAGAATCTTTTTCTCAACTGGCACGACATCGTGCATCGCTAAGAACGCTTCTTCAATCATACCTACCGGATCATCTTCACGGCCGTTACCCAAATAGGTCAAGTGGCTTAAACGGTCACGCATAACACCTGGTTGCAACAAGGCTTCGCTCACGGCTTGCGTATACTTGTCTTCTGGCATCTTGTAATTAATACCCCAAGGGAAGATGACACGCTTCAACGTCGCAGCGACAAAGCGATTCGGGAAGTTTTGGAAGAAACCATCGAAAGCTACACCGATTTTCGCAAGACAACGTGATAAAGAATAATGAACAAACGGCAAATCTGACGCCTGACGACCATCGTCTTCATAGCGCTTCAATACTGCAGAGGCGATATAAAGCTGACTTAATACATCACCTAAACGCGCAGAAATCATTTCTTTACGCTTTAAGTCGCCGCCCAAAATCAGCATTGAGAAATCTGCTGACAACGCCAATCCTTTAGACATGCGCGCCAACTGTTTATAGTAACGCTTGGTCTCTCCAGACACTGGCGCACTGTTAAACTTACCTGCCGTCAGGCCCTGGAATAGCGCGCCGAAGAAGTTGCCCATCGCAAAGCCTACATGCTTCACCAATAAGCCATCAAACGCTTTCAAGCCTGCTTCTTTGTCCGGGTTAGCTGCAGCTTCCATTTCACCGAACACATAAGGGTGGCAGCGCGTCGCGCCCTGACCGAAGATCATCAGGTTACGGGTCAGGATATTCGCACCTTCAACCGTTATAGCAACCGGTGTGCCGAAGTACTGGTGACCCAGATAGTTCTTCGGACCCAACTGTACCGCTTTACCCGCATGAACATCCATTGCATCGTTCAATAACTCACGAGACATTTCAGTCATGTGGTACTTAGCAATTGCCGTAACAACCGATGGGCTTTCACCCAGGTCAATCGCACCAGCGGTCATTGTCCGCATCGCTTCCAATGTGTATGTCAGACCACCAATACGGCCCAACGACTCTTGAACACCCTCAAACTTACCGATAGACAAGCCGAACTGTTTACGGATCGCACTGTAAGCGCCTGTCATTCGCGTCGACAAATGTGCCGTTGCTGTGCCTAAGGCAGGTAATGAAATACCACGGCCCGCGGACAAACATTCAACCAGCATACGCCAGCCACGACCGGCATAGCTGGGACCACCGATGATCCATTCCAGAGGAATAAACACGTCTTTACCGTAAGTGGTACCATTCATAAATGCCATTGCCACTGGATAATGGCGGTCACCGATTTCGACCCCCTCGTGATCAACAGGAATCAAAGCACAAGTAATACCCAGGTCTTGTTGGTCACCAAGTAATCCATCCGGGTCATACATTTTAAATGCCAGACCTAATACCGTTGCTACTGGCGCCAAGGTAATGTAACGCTTGTCCCAGTTTAGGCGTAAACCCAATACTTCTTCGCCGTTGTGCATACCCTTACACACAACACCTGAATCCGGAATACCACCTGCATCAGATCCTGCTTCCGGGCCGGTTAATGCGAAACATGGAATATCAGTACCGTCTGCCAGACGTGGCAGCCAGTAATCCTTTTGATCTTGGGTACCATAGTGCATTAACAACTCACCCGGCCCCAATGAGTTAGGTACCATGACGGTAACAGCAGCACTCAATGAACGTGTCGAGATACGTGAAACTATGGTGGAGTTGGCAATGGCGGAGAACTCTCGTCCACCAAAAGACTTGGGTATAATCATCGCAAAGAAACCTTCTTTACGCAGATAATCCCACACCTCTTTGGGCAGATCTTTTTGCTCGTGAACGATTTCATAGTCGTCTAACATAGCAAGCAAGGTCTCAACCTGATTATCCATAAAGGCCTGTTCTTCGTCACTCAGCTTTGGCTTCGGATAGGCGTGTAACTGATTCCAGTCAGGTTTACCTTTGAATAGCTCACCTTCCCACCAGATTGAACCAGATTCCATCGCTTCACGCTCAGTGCTGGACATGGGGGGAAGAATTTTCTTAAAGATATTAAAAACAGGAGACGTCACTAATGAGCGACGAATTGGCCCTACTCCTAATACCACCGCTAAGGCAACAAGTAAGATAATCACATAAGACATATTAATAACCTCTAGGCAATGTCGAGTGTTGGTGTTGTTTTAATTGTAGATACTGATGCAGCAACAGGTGCAGCTGTACCAGCAGAAATATATGGAATGAGTCGATGAATGATCCCTTCAATGTCCACTTGCTGCTGATAATCTGCAGCTGAGATATCGCTCAAGGCTTTGCTTGATGCCATGGTAAATACGAACGTTCCGATGGCAAAATGCAGGCGCCAGAACAATTCGCTGGGGGCAAGTTCGGGATCAGCAAGTTTTATCACATGCACGAAGCGACCAAGTACATCACCCCAATGATGCATAATATATTTACGCAAATGGCCCTGTGATTCTGAGTAACCCCTCCCCAGTAAGCGTACAAAAATCGAAGTACCTTGGGGACGCTCCCTGTTGAGCAGTAATAAAGGTTCAACCAAAACACTGAACGCTTGGTGCATACTCGGGGTTGACGAGTTACTCATCAAAACCGATATTTGCTTGTCCACTTCCGGCATCATGACATCCAGATAGCGCTTCAACACATCTTGGATCAATTGCTTCTTAGAACCAAAATGATAATTAACCGCCGCCAGATTGACATTCGCCTTTGTGGTGATGGCGCGCAGCGATGTGTCGCCAAAGCCATGCTCAGCGAAAAGCACCTCTGCAGCATCGAGAATATCTTGTTTGGTTGAACTGCTCATATCAAACACCCATTTCATACATGCGTTTGAATTTATATCTAAAATCAAGAAAATTCAAGCGGGCGTTTGAATTATTTGTTTTAAAGCGCTAACTCATTGAAAAACCAATCGCTTTATTTTTGTACTTATTCCCGGCCAAAGTACTGATACAAAATAAAGCAGCGTTTAGTTGGATTTTTATGCTGACTGGGAAGACGCTGACCAGCTTAACCGAGCCCTGTATGCTGCTTGTTTGAATCTGGTATACTGGTAACGTTCTCGTAAACACAATAATAACACCGGTTAAATGCCGGCTATTCCAGAGGATTTACAATGAAAAAACCTTCCCTGACTGTTGCGGCAGTTGTTGTCAGTGCGATACTTGCTGGCTGTAATCAAAGTGATGACCCGGCAAACTCGTCGTCACAAGTGCAAACAAAGCCCACTGCGGCTGAGGCAAAAGCCTTTTTAACGGACGCTCAGGCTGAAATTGCCAAAATGCAAAAACCTGCTGCCCATGCTCAATGGAGCTATGCAACCAACATTAATTTTGATACCGCCGCCGTTTCCGCCTACATGAACGAGATGTTGTCGGGCCGTGTCGCAGAATTGGCGAAAGAAGCAGCCAGATTCAATGACGTGGAAGTGGATGAAGATACGCGACGTCAGTTAAATCTATTACGCAATGGATTAACCATGCCTCCTCCTGGCGATGCAGCAAAAGCCGAACGCCTTGCCAAGATCAGTTCCGACCTGGGCGGTATGTATGGCTCAGGTAAATATTGCCGAGAAGACGGCGAGTGTTTTTCTTTGGTAGAGATGAGCAGTCAAATGGCGACTTCCCGTGATGCTGATCTGCTATTGGAGTTTTGGCAAGGGTGGCGTGAAGTTGCTGTACCGATGAAGGACATGTACGCGGAACAGGTCGAGCTGGCCAATGAAGGAGCAAAGGAATTGGGATTTGCTAACGCCAGCGAGCTTTGGCGAGGTAAGTATGATATGCCAGCCGATGAGTTCCCGGCAGAACTAGACCGCTTATGGAATCAGGTTGAGCCATTCTATGAAGCGCTACACTGTCACGTACGAGCTAAGTTAGGTGAGCATTATGGTGAGGACATTGTACCACAAGATCAGCCTATCCCAGCCCATTTGCTCGGTAATATGTGGGCGCAAACCTGGGGTAATATCTATGACATTGTTAAGCCTGAGCAAGAAATGCAGGTACCTGATGTTACAGCTGCCCTAGTCGACCAAGGGTACGATGAAATTAAAATGGTGAAACAGGCTGAGTCCTTCTTTTCCTCATTAGGCTTTGAGGAGTTACCGCAAACGTTTTGGGAACGTTCTATGTTCCAAAAGCCGGAAGGACGTGATGTTCAATGTCACGCCTCGGCATGGAACCTGGACGATCAGGAAGACTTACGGATAAAAATGTGTATTCAGAAAACCGGTGAAGAGTTCAATGTGATTCACCATGAACTGGGACACAACTATTATCAACGTGCTTATAAAGACCAGCCATTGCTTTACCGCGGTTCAGCAAATGATGGTTTCCATGAAGCGATTGGCGACACCATCGCGCTGTCAATTACGCCAAAGTATTTAAAGCAAATCGGTCTTATCGAAGAAATTCCTGATGCATCAAACGATATCGGCATGCTGATGCAAGTCGCGCTGGATAAAATTGCCTTTATTCCGTTTGGCCTGATGGTTGACCAATGGCGCTGGAAAGTGCTGTCTGGTGAAGTAACGCCAGAAAATTATAATCAGGTTTGGTGGGAATTGCGTAACAAGTATCAGGGCGTTATGGCACCGGTAGCCCGCTCTGCGGATGCATTCGATCCGGGTGCAAAATACCATGTACCTGCAAACGTACCTTATACCCGCTATTTCCTGGCTCATATTCTGCAGTTCCAATTCCACAAAGCTTTGTGTGACATTGCCGGCGATCAGGGCCCCCTCAACCGCTGCTCTATTTATGGCAGCAAAGAGGCAGGTACTGCGTTGAACACCATGCTGGAAATGGGTATGAGCAGACCGTGGCAAGAAGCGTTGGAAACCTTGACCGGATCACCGCAGATGGATGCCAGCACTATCGCCGCATACTTTGCACCACTTAAGACCTGGTTAGATGAACAAAACCAAGGCCGCAGCTGCGGCTGGTAACAACAAGCATTAAAAAAGGGGCGAAATCGCCCCTTTTTTTATGTCTTCATACTCACTAGAAGGTGTAAACACCACGCACGTAGTAGAAGCCACCATTGATACCGATAGGTGAAGTTACCGGGTATTGCGCACCGGCAATTTCAGTATCCCACAGGGTATTTTCATCTGGTGTATTGTCTAACAAGTTCTTGGCACCGAACACTAAGCTGGTGTTGTCATTGAAGTTATATTCAATTTCCGCATCAAGGGTAATTTCCGAGCCAATATAACGGATGGGCAACCCAGAATCTAAATGATCTTCGAAAATCGGACCAAAGTAGCTTACCCGTGCCAATACGCGCCAATCACCATTGGTGTGATTCGCTGTCAGACTATGGCGCACAGGCGGCAAGTTGTTTTCAATCATACGGATGCGGTCAGCAGAAATGTTCTGAACCTGGTCGCCGTCGATATCAAACGTTTTCACCTCTGTCACTTCGGTCTTAGTCCAGTTGCTGGCTAACGAGAACATGGTTTCGCCATCAAACATGTCCATGCTGTAGTTTGCTACAACGTCGATACCTTTAGTACTGGTTGAGAAGTCATTAGTGAAGAAGCTTACCTGACTGAAACTCGATGCATCGGTGACACCTTGCGCCAATAAGGCATCGATATCTTCCTGAGTTAGATTGATACCGGATGTGGTGCTGATCCGATCATCAACATCGATATTAAAGTAATCCACTGTCAGGAATACACCGTTATCGAACTCGGCAACTAAACCAAGGCTATAACTGGTTGATTCCTCTGGTCTAAGCGGTGTTGCACCTTTTTGGATCGAAATAGGATCTGTCGGTGGTAAGGTTGCTCTGTCTATCAGGCCGGTAGAAGAGAACGCCGTCGTCACGTTGCGAACCGTACTTTGACCTATGGTTGGTGCTTTAAAGCCTGTTGCGTAGGCACCACGTAACGCCATGTCCTCTGTCAGCTGGTAACGCGCTGAAATCTTACCTTTCAGAGTGCTGCCAAAGTCAGAGAAGTCTTCATAACGCAGCGCTGCACCAAACAGCATGTCTTCGCTAATATTCCACTCGGTATCAACGTAAGCGGCGATACTGTTACGGCTTTCCCTGCCCTGAAATTTAGGTGCTAACCCGGGGAAACCGTTTGAACCGATACCGAATCCTTGGGAAGCAAGCGGACCTACTTCGTAGGATGCAGGGTCACCGGCAACCGATTCAAAGCTTTCGTGACGCACTTCAAGACCACCGGCGATGTTAACCTCAGACTCGGTGAAGTAACGAGCGAAATCCAGGTTCAGGCTCTTTTCTTCCTGAATGTATTTACCTGGTTTGAAATCAAAGGGTGTATCTGGCCCCAAAGAAGGGTTTATTGTGTTGCGGATAAAGTAATCTACTTCATTTGACCCCATCGAAATACTGAAGTCATAGGTCCAATCATTATCCATTTCTCCCCGAGTACCAACCACAATGGAGTTGTCAGTAATGACACCGCCAAATTTGGGCGTAAAGCCGCCCGGGAAGATTTCATTGAAGGCAAAGCAATCCGGGTCATTTGCAACCAATGCCTGATAACGTGGGTTATTTAAAACATTGTCGCCGACCTGAATATCAGTTGGACAGTTACCACTCATATCACCAGTCAAATCGCCAACCAGCAATAACTGATTACCGTCGCCATCTTTTCCACCGTTGTACACTGATCCACGTGTATGTGGGTTTCGCCAATAGAAGCCACCTTCTACTTCGCGCTCAGCCCAGTTAACAAACATGTAAGCTTCTTTGTCATTACCTAAATCCAAGCCGAAGTTACCAAAGAACTTCATATCGTAAACTATTTCAGGGTTACCCCATATTTGCGCTGGATTCTTTATCGCAGTGTTGCCTGCAGCAAACTGATCCGCA
>CAXQZJ010000028.1:0-5313 GCA_964228145.1 Alteromonadaceae bacterium
ATCGCGCATATCGAAACAGGTACCGTGCCTCGCAGCATCAATCGGATGCAGCAGATGAACGCGGTTAAAATTTCCGGTCAGCCGAAGGCACCACTGGATGACGTATTAAGCTTTATGGAAACAGAGGCCCGCGCCATGATGCCTCAGGGCTATGGGTTAGATTATACAGGTCAATCGCGACAGCTGCGAAATGAAGGGAATTCGTTTTTACCCGCATTCCTGATGGCGATTACGATGATTTTTCTGGTCTTGGCTGCCCAGTTTAATAGCTTCCGTGATCCGCTGGTGATATTGGCAGGTTCGGTGCCGTTGGCGATGTTTGGCGCGTTAATCTTTACCTTCTTAAAAATCCCCGCGCCTATGCCCTATTGGACGGATAGTTTTACCACTACGCTGAATATTTACTCTCAGGTTGGACTGGTCACTCTGGTCGGACTGATCGCCCGAAATGGGATCTTAGTGGTAGAGTTTGCCAACCAGTTGCAAGAACAGGGAAGAGATAAGTTAACCGCCGTGATGGAAGCATCGCACATACGATTACGTCCGGTGCTGATGACCAGTATTGCGACCATCGCTGGCCATACGCCGCTGATTTTTGCCAGTGGTGCCGGCGCAGAAGCCCGAAATGCGATTGGCTTGGTATTAGTGTGTGGTATGGCAATAGGGACCTTGTTTACTTTGTACGTATTGCCGTCGGTGTACATGTTGTTGGCCAAGAATCATGCCCATGATACACAAGCTCAAGCGGCGGTACAGGCGTAACAGGAGAGTATCATGGGGCGAAGGATCGCAGCGATAGTATTGGTTTTGTTGATTGCCGGGCTCTGGTACCTGCCGTATGGGCTGGAGCCGCTGTTCAATCGGGTAGATCCGCACCCCCCTCATGAGGTCTCTGCAACAGCGGCAAAATTGCATAACCAGTCAATTATCATGGATTGGCATGCCGATAGTTTACTCTGGAAGCGTGATATCAATCGCCAAGTATCCCATGGACATGTTGATGTAGCCCGCTTGCAACAGGGCAATGTCGGCCTGCAGATGTTTACTGTGGTGACTAAATCGCCCAGTGGTCAGAACTATCAGCAAAATGACGCTGACAGCGATCGTATCACCTCATTGGTGGTCGCACAGCGCTGGCCAATTAGCACCTGGGGTAGTTTATATAGCCGGGCTGCCTATCAGGCCGACAAATTAGCCTTGGCAATCAGTGAATCTGATCAACGGCTGATGTGGGTGCGAAACCAGCAAGAACTATCAAATTGGTTAGCTAAGCGGGAGCGGGGCGAGAAAGTCGTAGGTGCTTTACTGGGCATGGAAGGCGCACATCCGCTGGAGGGCGACTTAAGCAATTTGCAACGCTTCTATGACATGGGTTACCGCATGATAGGTTTGCAGCATTTCTTTGATAACCAGCTTGGTGGGTCGCTGCATGGCTTGTCTCAGCAGGGGCTGACTGATTGGGGTAAACAAGCCATTGCTGAAATGGATCGGCTCGAGCTCATTATCGATGTTGCTCATTCCAGCGAAGCCGTAGTGCGAGATGTACTGAGCTTAACTAAGCGGCCGATAGTGGTGTCCCATACCGGCTTTAAGGGACAGTGTGACAGCGCGCGAAATATTTCTGATGCTCTGATGCAAGAAATCGCTCAGGCAGGCGGATTAATTGCTGTTGGTTATTGGCCTGGGGCAGTGTGTGATCATAGCCCCCGAGGGATCGCGAAAATGATCGAATACGGTATCTCGTTGGTTGGTGCCGATGCGGTTGCGCTTGGGTCGGACTTTGATGGCTCAGTGGAAACCCAATTGGATACCTCTGAGATCGCTGCCATCACCCACGAATTACTCGCATTAGGGGTGTCTGCTACCGATATTCGCAAAGTGTTGGGCGAAAACAGTGTAACTTTCTTACAAAAAGTGCTGCCGAGTCGCTAATTTATTGATTTTAAGGCTGACAAGTGCGTCATGATCCCCTAAGATCGCGCCAATACTGCTTTTATTTGTTTTTTGGCTAAAGGACGCGCGATTATCATGAAAAAACTGGCCGCTTCATTACTGATGCTTACTCCATTTGCAGCTTCTGCTCAAATTGACATTATGTCGAAGCTCTATATGGCAGAAAACAGCTCACCTGCTGAAAGCAGCAGTGCAGATGCAAAAGAGTTCACAATGGATGGTGAGTTAGGTGTTATTTTAACTACAGGTAACACTGAAACCTCAACGATCAAAGCCAAGTTAAACGCGCACCAGGAACTGACCCAATGGAGCAACGACTATATCATTGAAGGCTTATACCGCCGGGATGGAGACGTTGACGAGGGCGTTGAAGAAGTCAAAGACCAAAAATTGTTTATGTCTGCTCAGGGCAACTATAAGTTAGATAATCCCAATCACCGTTTATTCGCTTATACTTCCTATGAAGATAATCGTTTCAGTGGTTATGAATATCAAGGCACGTTAGCCGCCGGTTGGGGCCAACAGGTTTGGAAAGACGAAACCAGCAGCTTTAACTACTCAATCGGTCCGGGTTATGCGTTTGCTGAAACTGACGCCGGTGAAAGCCAGAACGGTTTAATTGTTCGTGGCGCAGCCGACTACAAATGGAAAATCTCTGATACGTCTACGTTCCGTCAGTTAATCAGTACTGAAGTCGGTGAAGACAACACCAAGTCCCGTTCTGAAACCTCGCTGACGGCCAAGATCAATGGTTCATTGGCGATGAAGATTTCTCTGGTTTTAAACCACAACAGCGAAGTGGCTGAAAACAAAGAAAATCTGGATACTGAAACCGCAGTCACCTTAGTGTATACCTTCTTCTAAGCAGCGACTCTCTATACAAAAAAACCGGCATTTAGCCGGTTTTTTATTGCGTAAAATAGCGTTACCTGAGGTTGCCAAGGCAGCGATACTGAAGCTCAGTATAGTCGTCCAGGCCGTACTTAGAGCCTTCACGGCCGTAGCCACTTTGTTTTACGCCGCCAAAAGGTGCCGCAGGGTTGGATACGGAACCAGAGTTGATTCCAACCATGCCAAACTGCAGGGCATCGGCGACCCGGTGAGTACGGCCAACGTCTCTGGCGTAGAAGTAACTGGCTAAACCAAATTCGGTATTGTTGGCCAGTTCGATTCCCTGCTGCTCGCCATCAAAGGTTTGAATAGCCACAACTGGCCCGAAGATTTCCTCCTTAAACAAGGGCATCGAGTGATCAACACTGCTGACCACGGTAGGCGGATAAAATGCATCGCCTTGCCACTCCTTGCCGTACACGCGCTCAGCGCCTTGTTGTATTGATTCCTCGACTAACTGGTGAACATCCTCGGCAGCCTGCTGACTGATTAACGGACCGATGTCCACACCCTCGTCGGTGCCATGCCCCACCTTGAGCTGTGCAACTTTGGTTACCAGCTTGTGTGTAAATTCTTCGGCGACCGATTTATCGACTAAAAAGCGATTCGCACACACACAGGTTTGTCCGGCATTGCGGAACTTGCTCGCCATTGCGCCTTCCACAGCCGCATCAATGTCGGCATCATCAAACACGATAAAAGGTGCATTCCCCCCTAACTCCATCGAAACACGTTTGACTGTCGACGCGCATTGCCCGGCTAACGTTCTGCCGACAGGGGTAGAACCGGTAAAACTGAATTTAGCAACGCGCTCATCAGTGGTAAATACTTCGCCAATGGCTTTGGAGTCGGTGCCGGTAATCAGATTAAAAACACCGGCCGGAATACCGGCTCTTTCAGCCAACTCCGCCATTGCCAACGCTGACAACGGTGTTTTGCTCGCTGGCCTGCCTACGAAAGTACAGCCAGCCGCCAGAGCAGCTGCAGCTTTGCGGGTTATCATCGCATTGGGGAAATTCCATGGGGTAATTGCGGCAGCCACACCAATGGGTTTTCTTACTACCTGTATCTGCTGATCTGTGGCGGATGCCGGGATAATTGAGCCATATGCTCTTCTGGCTTCCTCTGCAAACCAGCGAACATAACCCGCGCCGTAGGCTATCTCACCCTTGGCCTCTTCCAATGGCTTTCCTTGTTCAAGTGTCATCAACAAGCCCAGTGTTTGCTGATGCTGCATCATCAACTCATACCATGCTAACAACAGTTCGCTCCGCTGGTCTGCTGTGGTCGCAGACCAACTATCAAATGCTTTGTGCGCGGCGGCCACACCCTGGCTGGCAAGCTCTGCACCACCGTCAACGACATCTGCAAGTTTCTCACCTGTGGCCTTGTCGCTGACCTCGAAGGTAGTATCTGTTTCCACCCACTGTCCATTGATATAACTGGCTGTTTTGAGTAAACCGTCGAACTTATCTGACATTCATTGCTCCGTTAGTCTGGTAAAGGGATGTATTCATCTTCATCTCCAGGCACAACATCAAAGCGACCAGCTTTCCAGTCTGCTTTGGCCTTCTCTATTCTGTCCTTACTGGATGACACAAAGTTCCAGTATTTATACCGGGGGGGCATTTTTTCGCCCCCAACGAGAACCATCAGCGCTGATTGGTTGCTAACTACCAGGGCATCGTTTTCATTAAGCACCGCCATTTGATGACGTTTGATGGTTTGGGTGCCAATTTGCACTTCGCCTTCTGCCACGTAGATCGCCCGGCACTGGGCTTTGGGAAGGGTGACAGACTGTCCCTGATCCATCCGGTATTCAACGTACAAGGTATCTGCAAAAGTATGAACAGGGGAGGTGAGACCATGGGCTTCGCCCATCATGACCCGAATACGCACGCCCTCTCGCATTGTTGAAGGTAACAGACGTTCTTCGTAGTGGTAAAAAGCGGGCTCGGTTTCCTCGTCTTTCTCTGGTAAGGCGAGCCATAATTGCAACGCATGGAGGGTTCGTTCTGTTTCCTGCATTTCCGGTCTTTCGCGCTCTGAATGAACGATACCGCTGCCGGCTACCATCAGGTTAATATCACCTGGCTCGATGGCTTGTGCATTGCCCAGACTGTCGCGATGAAACATTTCGCCATCAAAAAGAAAGGTCACAGTGGCGAGATTAATGTGTGGATGTGGTCTGACATCGATACCTTTACCCGGGGCAAAGGTGACCGGACCGAGGTGGTCGAAGAAGACCCAAGGACCAATCATGGCGTGGCTAGCGCTGGGAATCACCCGGTTGACAGAAAAACCGCCCAAGTCCTTTTGCGCTGGCATAATGATGCTGTCTATCGCACTGTCTTCTTGCTCCCTGTGTTGGCCGCAATCACTGTAATCTGTCATCTTACCTCCACTCTTAGCTAGTATGTTGCTACGCGTCAGTGTTAACTCTAGTTCAGTTATTTTATGACAAGCAGC
>CAXQZJ010000029.1:0-21430 GCA_964228145.1 Alteromonadaceae bacterium
TAACCTCAATGGTCGCTTACTCTCATTAACGGCCGGCTTTGAGGCTAATCTTGAGGTTTACGCAGAAGAATTCCGAATTGTGGGCATTAGTGGTGAGTTATGCGCCAATGCCCATCAACAACTCAAACCCGCAAGCTATATGAGTATTAAAAAGGGACATAGCGTGTCCCGTTCAAGTCAATCTGGTGCGGTAAGTTACATTCGCACCCAGGGCAAGTTCGACATCCAATAAGTTGCTTAAGTGTCTGTCTCCACCAGGGTTATCCAGTGCTGGTGGAGCCCAAACTGACTAATCACAATTTTGATGCAAACCAATAAGGGTAGCGCTAACAGCACCCCCAGGAATCCCCACAACCAACCCATGATTGCCAACCACAGGATAACCAGTAACGGATTTACCCGCATACGCTTACCCAGTACCGTCGGTGTTATAAACTGAGATTCGATAATATTCAGCAGCAAGAATGCCGCAGCCGGTAACAGTGCCATCAGCTCCAGCCCATATTGAACCAGCCCCGCTAACATAAGAATCGATAAGCTAATCACCGAGCCAACATAAGGGACGAAATTAAACAATGCCACCAGCGCACCCCATAACAGAGCGTCCTGAACCCCGAGGAAGTACAATGCAGCGGCCGTACATAAGCCCAGGCCAGCATTGATGATGGCAATTGTCGTGATGTAGCGGGAAAGCTCAAGTTGAATGCGCTTCACCAAGCTTTTGACTTTACGTTTATTGCTTACAATAGGAAACTCATCAATAAAAACATTGAACAAAGGCCGTCCATAGACCAGCAAAAACAACACTAAAATGACACCACCTAACATTTGCGCCAGATAAATCGGTGCTGAAGACAAGGTCGAAATCAACACCTCAGCGCCGCTTTGCTCTAACTTTTCAGAAACGCTGGCGGTGGTCGACTGTTTATCTTTTTCAGGCTCGGGCTGTTCGTCACGACTAAACCAACTGAAAAAACCTTTATCCTTTGTTTCTGGCGGTGGCTTGTCCGCATCCATCTTTTGTTTTGCTTCCGCTTTAGATTGCTCCATCGCGTCACTGATGGAATCAAATTGCTGCTCTAAATAAACGGTGATTTTAGGCAAGGTTTTAAGCCATTTTTCAGCCGGTTCTGCAAGCTCAATCGTTAAGGTAACCAAGGGGGCAAGCAATAAGGCCATCAGTGCCACCGACGAAATAATTCTGGGGATGAACCAACGCCGTAGCTTAGTCACCAAAGGATTTAATAACAGTGCGGTTAACAAGGCAAAGGCCACGGGGATAAATAAAGATTGGGCGTAATACAGTACCCAGAGCCCCAAAACGACCGCGATAAAACGCAACACGTTTAATTGGCTGAACAGGGCTGACGTGCGCGGACTTTCCTGATCTGTCACATTAAATCCCTTAAAATCAGTAAATTACTCTACGAATATAGTTCAACACTACCAGTTAGCTGTAATTTTCACCAAACAATTAATGCATGAATTTGTGATTTTCAGACATAAAAAAGCCCCGCTAACGCGAGGCTTTTGTTACCTGTCGTGTTTGATTATTTACGCAGATTTTTAATCAGACGTAATTGTGCGATCGCTTGCGCCAATTCGGCAGCAGCTTCGGCATAATCAAAATCAGTACCAGGATTCGCGATGTGCTCTTCCGCGCGGCGTTTAGCATCTTCAGCAGCTTGCTCGTCTAAATCCTCAGCGCGAACAGCTACATCAGCCAGCACGGTTACAGAACCAGGCTGAATTTCTAAAACACCACCAGCGATGTAGATTAACTCTTCTTCACCGTGTTGTTTGACCAAGCGCACCATACCCGGGCGCAGGGCAGTCAACAAAGGGGCGTGTCCCGGATAGATACCCAGTTCACCTTCGCTACCTGTGACCTGAATTGTTTCAACGCGACCAGAAAAGATTTTCTGCTCTGCACTTACTACATCCAGGTGGACTGTCATGGCGGCCATTTACCCTCCTTAAGGTTACTGCCCGGTGTCATCACCGGGCGGCAACTGTCTTATTTCATGCCCTTGGCTTTTTCTACCGCTTCTTCGATAGAACCAACCATATAGAAGGCTTGCTCTGGCAGTGAATCGTATTCACCAGCAAGAATACCTTTAAAGCCACTGATGGTGTCTTTCAGGGAAACATACTTACCTGGTGAGCCAGTGAAGACTTCAGCAACGAAGAATGGCTGAGACAAGAAACGCTGAATCTTACGAGCACGTGATACTACCTGCTTATCTTCTTCAGACAGCTCATCCATACCGAGGATGGCAATGATGTCTTTCAGCTCTTTATAACGCTGCAGTACAGACTGTACGCCACGGGCAGTTTCATAGTGCTCTTGACCGATTACCAATGGGTCCAGCTGACGTGATGTTGAATCCAGAGGATCAACCGCAGGGTAGATACCCAAAGCAGCGATGTCACGTGACAATACAACCGTTGCGTCCAAGTGCGCGAAGGTGGTAGCCGGAGACGGGTCAGTCAAGTCATCGGCTGGTACGTATACCGCCTGGATTGACGTAATTGAACCTGTCTTAGTTGACGTAATACGCTCCTGCAGTACACCCATTTCCTCTGCCAGAGTAGGCTGATAACCTACCGCAGATGGCATACGACCTAACAGTGCTGATACCTCAGTACCTGCCAGCGTATAACGGTAGATGTTATCTACGAAGAACAGTACGTCACGACCTTCGTCACGGAATTTCTCTGCCATCGTCAAACCAGTCAATGCAACGCGCAAACGGTTACCCGGTGGCTCGTTCATCTGACCGTAGACCAAAGATACTTTATCCAGTACGTTTGAATCGTTCATTTCGTGATAGAAGTCATTACCCTCACGCGTACGCTCACCAACACCGGCGAATACTGAGTAGCCGCTGTGCTCGATTGCGATGTTACGGATAAGCTCCATCATGTTTACGGTTTTACCTACACCCGCACCACCGAACAGACCCACTTTACCACCCTTAGCGAATGGACATACCAAGTCAATTACCTTGATACCGGTTTCCAGTAGTTCTACTGAGCTTGATTGCTCTTCGTAGCTTGGTGCTTCACGGTGGATAGACCAACGATCTTCCTCACCGATAGGACCCGCTTCATCAATCGGGTTACCCAACACGTCCATAATACGGCCCAAAGTAGCTTTACCTACCGGTACCGAGATTGGCGCGCCAGTGTTGTTTACAGCGATGCCACGACGCAGACCGTCTGTGGTACCCAGAGCGATGGTACGTACGATACCACCACCTAACTGCTGTTGTACTTCCAGAGTAAGTCCCTCGAGATCACCTTCGGTGACCGTCAGGGCGTCATATACTCGTGGCACCTGATCTTGTGGAAACTCGATGTCCACAACGGCGCCAATGATTTGGACGACCTTACCTTGACTCATGATATTTCCTCTTAATTTAAAAACCTTTGCCTACACCGCAGCAGCACCGCCAACGATTTCGCTAATTTCTTGCGTAATCGCAGCCTGACGCGCTTTGTTGTATACCAGTTGTAGTTCGTCGATCAGGTTGCCTGCGTTGTCTGTTGCGGCTTTCATCGCGACCATACGCGCAGCCTGTTCAGACGCGAGGTTTTCTACAACACCCTGATATACCTGAGACTCAATGTAACGAACCAATAATGCGTCCAAAATCGCTTTTGGATCCGGTTCATAAATGAAGTCCCAACGGTGAGTTAATTCGTCTTCTTCCGATTTTGGCAAAGGTAACAATTGCTCGATTTTCGGTTCCTGCGCCATAGTATTCACAAACTTGTTGAATACCAGGAACAAACGGTCAATCTTGCCTTCGTTGTACGCTTCCAACATGATGCGCACAGCACCTATCAGATCCTGTACTGACGGGTTGTCCCCCAGTCCAGACTCTGCAGCCAACACTTTTCCGCCAAAGCGATTAAAGAAAGCGACAGCTTTCGAACCCAGCGCGGCGAAGTCAACTTCAACACCCTGGTCTTTCCAGCCTTTTGCTTCTTTGGCAACCGCTTTAAATTCGTTGGCATTTAAGCCACCGCATAATCCACGGTCAGTAGACACAACAATGTAGCCTACTCGCTTGACGTCACGTTCTTCCAAATAAGGATGACGATACTCAAGGTTGGCATGGGCAATGTGACCAATCACTTTGCGCATGTTGTCAGCGTACGGACGGCTAGACGCCATACGGTCTTGCGCCTTTTTCATTTTGGACGCAGCAACCATTTCCATCGCGCTGGTGATCTTCTGAGTATTCTTGATACTCCCGATCTTACCTTTTATCTCTTTACCGCCGGCCATGACTATCTCCTCGATTACTCAACGACGGATGCGCCCACGGGCGCATCGTTCTGATTACCAGGTTTGTGTCTCTTTGAACTTAGCTAATGCTTCTTTCAGAGAACCTTCGATCTCGTCGTTGTAGTTTCCGGTTTCGTTAATCTTGGCCATCAGCTCAGCGTATTCACTGTTCATGAATGAGTGCAGAGATGCTTCGAAATCCAGAATCTTTTTCAATTCGATGTCTTTCAGGAAGCCTTTCTCAACAGCAAACAAAGAAACAGCCATATCTGCAACTGACAGAGGCGCATATTGCTTCTGCTTCATCAGCTCAGTTACACGCTCACCATGCTCTAACTGGGCGCGAGTCGCGTCATCCAGGTCAGAAGCGAACTGTGAGAATGCCGCTAATTCACGATACTGGGCCAAAGCCAGACGGATACCACCACCTAACTTTTTGATGATTTTGGTCTGTGCCGCACCACCAACACGAGATACTGAGATACCCGCGTTAACCGCAGGACGAATACCTGCGTTGAATAAGTCAGTCTCTACGAAGATCTGACCATCGGTGATTGAGATAACGTTAGTCGGTACGAACGCAGAAACGTCACCGGCTTGCGTCTCAATGATTGGCAATGCTGTCAATGAACCGGTTTTACCTTTCACTTCGCCGTTAGTGTAACGCTCTACATAGTTTTCGTTTACACGTGCTGCACGTTCAAGCAGACGGGAGTGAAGATAGAAAACGTCACCTGGGTATGCTTCACGACCAGGTGGACGACGCAGCAACAATGAAACCTGACGATAAGCAACAGCTTGCTTAGACAAGTCATCATATACGATCAGCGCGTCTTCACCGCGGTCACGGAAGTATTCACCCATGGTACAACCAGAGTATGCTGACAAGTACTGCAAAGCTGCAGACTCAGAAGCAGACGCCGCGACTACGATGGTGTGCGCTAATGCACCGTGCTCTTCCAGTTTACGCACCACGTTGGCGATGGTAGATGCTTTCTGACCGATAGCAACATACACACACTTAATGCCAGTGCCTTTCTGGTTGATGATCGCATCGATAGCCAGTGCAGTTTTACCTGTCTGACGGTCACCGATAACCAACTCACGCTGACCACGACCAATTGGGATCATGGAGTCGATAGACTTATAACCAGTCTGTACCGGCTCATCAACAGAGCGACGATCAATTACACCCGGTGCAATTTTCTCGACTGGCTCAAAACCGTCGGCTTCGATCGCACCTTTACCATCGATAGGCTCACCCAAGGTGTTAACAACACGACCTAACAGTGCACGACCAACAGGTACTTCTAAAATACGACCCGTTGACTTAACTTTGGTACCTTCTTGCAGGTCCGCATATGGACCCATAACTACCGCACCTACAGAGTCTCGCTCAAGGTTAAGTGCGATGGCGTAGCGATTACCCGGAAGCTCGATCATCTCGCCTTGCATGACATCAGCAAGACCGTGAACACGAATGATACCGTCGGTTACACCAACGATAGTCCCTTCGTTTCGCGCTTCACTTACTACATTAAACTGCTCAATTCGCTTTTTGATCAGTTCTGCAATTTCAGTGGAATTCAGTTGCATCCTCAGTTCCCCGTTATGCTTGCAACGCGTCGGTCAGACGGCTCAATTTACTCTTCACAGAGCCATCAATTACCGTATCGCCGGCCTTAATAACCAAACCAGCAATCAGGGCAGAATCGACGTTACAATTCAGCTTAACTTTACGTGCCAGACGTTTCTCAAGAGACGCGGCAATGTTTTGTTTTTGTTCTTCGCTAAGTTCAATCGAAGAGGTGACAGCAACGTCAATCTCTTTGTCGAACTCTGCTTTTAATGCGTTGAACAAATCCAACACTGCCGGCAGTGCTTGCAGACGTCGGTTTTCGGCCATGACCTTAATCAGGTTTTGACCAGCGTCGTTGAGTTGCTCACCACAGACACCAACAAAAACTTCTGCCAGTTTGTCTGTTGCTAAGGCACCATCCAATACATCTTGCATGGTGTCGTTTTCAGCAACCTCAGCAGCAAATGCAATCATTTGCTGCCAGCTCTCAACGGCCTGGTTCTCGACCGCGTAGGCGAAAGCAGCTTTAGCGTAAGGACGAGCGATTGTTGTCATTTCAGACATAAGCTCAAACCTCCTTACAGTTCAGCAACAAGTTTTTCAACAATGTCACCATGCGCAGCTGCATCAATTTCACGCGCAAGAATACGCTCCGCACCCGTTACTGCTAACGCAGCAACCTGTTGGCGCAGTTCTTCTCTGGCACGATTGCGTTCTGCTTCGACTTCAGCATGACCCTGAGAAATAATTTTCTCGCGTTCCACGTGACCACGTTGCGTTTCTTCGTCAACGATTTGGTTAGCACGCTTCTTGGCCTGCTCAATAATTTCGGCTGCCTGTGCTTTAGCGTCTTTCAACTGTTCAGAAGCTTTCTCCTGAGCCAGCTGTAAGTCTTTCTCAGCACGCTCTGAAGCGGCCAGACCATCAGCGATAGTCTTATTGCGCGCTTCAATGTTTGCCAGCAAAGGCGGCCAAACATACTTCATACAGAACCAGACAAATGCAGCAAAAACTATCATTTGTAAAACTAGGGTGAGATTAATATTCACGCTGGTTCTCTCCTGTGTGGTTATAAATTACTTTGCGTATCTTCTAATCAAATACAGCTTGATTAGCCTGCCAGAGCAGCCAGGTAAGGAGATGCAAAAGTAAACCACATGCCGATACCAATACCGATCATGGTGATCGCATCGATAAGACCAGCTACCAGGAACATTTTAACTTGCAGCATAGGAGCCAGTTCTGGCTGACGCGCAGTCGCTTCCAGGAACTTACCACCCAGCAAACCGAAACCGATTGCCGTACCTAAAGCGCCAAGACCCAGAATCAGGGTTACGCCCAGTGCTGTCATTGCTAAGATAGTTTCCATTGATTTTCCTCCGATTGGATAACTTAATGTTTAACAAATAAAAAAACTAAAACTTGTTGTGCCTTCCTGGCCTGCAATAAAGCCAATATCCGTATTGGCCGCAGTTAACTCAAAATTAGTGTTCTTCGTGCGCCATGCTCAGGTAAACGATGGTCAGCATCATGAAAATGAATGCCTGCAGCGTAATAACGATGATGTGGAAAATTGCCCACGCCAACTGTGCAATGGCACCGCCAATGAAGCCGCCGATACCAGCTGAAAGCAGTAAGGCAATCAACATAAAGATCAGTTCACCGGCATACAGGTTACCGAACAAACGCAACGCCAATGAAATAGGTTTAGCGATCAGCCCCACGCCTTCAAGCAATAAGTTAAATGGCAACATCCACTTACCGAAAGGCTGGAACGCCAACTCTTTGGCAAAACCACCAAGACCTTTAATCTTGATGCTATAGAAAATGATCAGGATGAACACACCAGCTGCCAAACCGAAGGTGATATTCGGATCCGTGGTCGGAACGACTTTAAAGTACGCATCGTGAGAATCCGCGACCATGCCGGTCATTTCAGCTGTTTGACCTGCTACCCATGGCAATAAATCAACCGGGATCAAGTCCATGAAGTTCATCAGGAAGATCCACACAAAAATCGTCAGTGACAGCGGTGCAATCACACTGCTCTTGCCGTGGAACGTTTCTTTAACGCTCTTATCAACAAACTCAACAATCATCTCAACAAATGACTGCATTTTGCCCGGGATACCTGAGGTACCGTTTACCGCTACCCGACGGAACAACCATAAGAACAATACACCGAGAAAAACAGACCAGCCGATCGAATCTACATGGACGGCCATAAAATTGCCGTCACATACGTAGTTATTCGCAGCGCTGTTCCACTGCCAACCTTCTTCGGTTTGACAAACGGTCAGGTTCTTAAGGTGATGTTGGATGTAACCGGAACTGGTTAACTCTTCTGATGCCATTACATTTCAACCTTCGTTAGTTTTTAAATTTTGTATAAAGCGGCGCACACCATTGGCAGAGCATCGCTATCGCATATCCGATAAACAAAGGCCCGGGCAGGGCCGCGGCGAATTTAAACGCCACAATAAACAGGGCGATGGTTGAAATAAGCTTAACCAATTCACCCCAATAAAAATCCCGGACTATGTTTTGCGCTTGACGCGCGCCGGCATGCTTAAAATATCTATAGGAAAAGTACGCACCTGGCAGGATGCAGATTACTCCTCCAAAAAATAAGGATCGAGCAACATCTACACTCCAGTAGAGACCGATAGCAGACAGAATAAGTAGGGTCATTGCCTGTACAACTACTATTTTTGTGACTGCCCGGCGGTTAACCGAAGCGAGATTTGGCCTTTTTGACAATCTTATTTCTCTCTTTTTTGCTGTCTTGTGTAAGCGGGCCAAAATTAGGCAGGATTATAGAGATATCGTGACTTTATAGCAATAGTAGTGCCAGCTAACTATTCGTTAATCTTAGCTAAAATACCATCCAACTGATCTAAGCTGTCAAAGTTGATGGTCACTTTGCCTTTACCCTTGGCGTTGTGAGCAATGGCAACCGGTGCTCCGAGGTTTTCGGAAAGCTGAGTTTCCAGTTTTTGCACATCAGGGTCCGTTTTCTGTTCAGCTTTCGGTTTCGGTGGCTCTAATAAGCGTCTGACCAGGTTTTCTGTATCGCGAACGGTCAAGCCCTTTGCCGCGACATTTCGTGCAGCGTCGGTTTGCGCTTCGCCTTCGAGCGATAACAGCGCACGGGCGTGGCCCATTTCTATATCACCGTATTCGAGTAATAGTTTCACGTCATCATTGAGATTATTTAAGCGCAACAGGTTAGTCACTGCAGTTCGGGATTTTCCCACTGCCTCGGCCACTTGTTGGTGGGTCAGTTCAAATTCCTGTAACAGACGTTCAAGGGCCTGAGCTTCTTCCATTGCATTGAGGTCTTCACGCTGAATATTCTCAATTAACGCGATCGCCACTGCGGCTTCGTCTTCGACGTCTTTGATAATACAAGGAACATTATCCAGTTTCGCCAGTTGCGATGCCCGCCAACGGCGTTCGCCAGCAATAATTTCAAAGCGTTGTTCTGCAACCGGGCGTACAACGATAGGTTGGATAACCCCTTGAGAACGGATCGAGGATGCCAGTTCTTCCAGCGCTTCCGGAGACATATCTTTGCGGGGCTGATATTTTCCAGGCTGCAACCATTCCACAGGCAAATGCTGTAAATCTTGGTGTTGGTCTGTGGCGTCGCCTTCTGGTTTGCGCTGACTGGTGGCTAAAAGTGCGTCTAGTCCACGACCCAGGCCCCGTTTTTTATTCGACATGTTTTCCTCTATCAAATCGTTAGTTAGTTACGGCTTGTTGTGGCGTTTTTGCACGACGCAATATTTCTCCCGCCAATGCCAGATAGGCCTTTGCACCGGTAGATGACTTTTCGTAGTACATAGCTGGCGTGCCAAAGCTTGGCGCTTCAGCTAAACGCACATTACGTGGAATGACAGTTCGGTACACCTGGCTTCCGAAATGGCGTTTTAATTGTTCCGATACATCGTTTGCCAGGCGATTGCGGGGATCATACATGGTGCGTAAGACCCCTTCAATTTTGAGTGCAGGGTTCACCACGGAGGCTAATTTTTCAATGGTATCCATCAGCGCTGTCAGCCCTTCGAGGGCATAATATTCGCATTGCATTGGTACTAACACTGAATCTGCTGCGGCCAATGCATTGACGGTTAATTGGTTTAACGAAGGTGGGCAATCAATGAAAATATAATCGTAATAGTCACGCACCGGCTGTAGCGCATTACGCAAGCGGACTTCACGGGCGAACAATTCCATCAGCTTAATTTCTGCCGCCGTGACATCACCGTTGGCTGCAATTAAGTCATATTTTCCCGATGTATCAGCAATAATCACATCACTGATCGGTTTTTCTTCAATCAATAACTCATACACAGTCGCATCAACGTCAAATTTATCGATGCCACTTCCCATGGTCGCATTACCCTGAGGATCGAGGTCGATGAGTAATACCTTGCGACGAGTAGCCGCCATGGATGCCGCCACGTTCACAGCCGTCGTGGTTTTTCCTACACCACCTTTTTGGTTTGCGATTGCAATGACTTTTCCCAAAATACTTCGTCCAGCTTGTCAGTGTTGCTATTGATTGTTCGCAGCGTTCAGCGCTTGCTGATGTGAACCAGGTGACGGTCACCCTGGAGACCGGGAACGGCTAATTTCACCACGTCATTTACATGAAAATCCGCAGCTATCTCAGCGATTTCCTGCTCAGGATAAACCCCTTTTAAAGCCAAAAAGGCACCTGAAGAATCTACCAGATGTTGGCACCAGTGCAACATATCTTTTATTGACGCAAAGGCTCGACTCAGGACGGCGTCAAGTTTCTCCGGTGGTTGAAACTCCTCAACACGAGACTGAATTGGCGTAATATTTTTCAATCCCAATTCATGTCCGGCTTGTCGCATAAAGCGAACGCGTTTACCCAGGCTATCAAGCAGGTAAAAATGTTTATCCGGCAGCATGATTGCCAAAGGAATACCAGGCAAACCCGGTCCGGTTCCCACGTCGATAAACCGCGTACCTTGCAGGTAAGGCGCTACAACAATGGAGTCCAGAATATGCTTCACCAACATCTCTGCAGGATTTCTAACCGAGGTCAGATTGTACGCCTTGTTCCACTTGTGCATCAGTTGCACATAACCAACAAGCTGTTGCTGCTGCAACTCGGTGACTGACAAATCTGTCTCAGCCAGAGCAACCTTGAGTTGTTGTGCAAGTTCTGTATCGACTTTAATCACGCGGTTTTTCTCAGCATGCCTTGTTTTTTGAGGTACACCAACAACAAGGAGATAGCAGCCGGTGTAATACCCGATATGCGCGACGCCTTACCAATCGTTTCCGGTCTGGCATCAGTCAACTTGTTAATAACCTCATTTGAAAGGCCGCTGATTTTGCTGTAATCCAGGTCCATTGGCAACAAGGTATTTTCATTGCGTTGGCTACGTGCAATCTCGTCCTGTTGCCGCTCAATATAGCCTGCGTATTTGATCTGAATTTCAACCTGTTCTGCCGCCAAAGGATCTTCAACGAAAGGACCGATCGACGGGATCTTTGCCAAATCTGCGTAGCGGATCTCAGGCCGACGAATTAATTCTTCTAACGAGTTTTCCCGGGTTAACGCATTTTTCAGCGTTTGATTCAGGCTTTCTGCGGCCTCGTGCTTAGGATAAACCCAGGTACTGCGTAAACGCTGACGTTCTTGTTCGATTAATTCCATTTTCTGGTTGAATGCCGCCCATCGCTGCTCATCAACCAGACCCAGTTCATGGCCCTTGGCAGTTAATCGAATGTCTGCGTTATCTTCACGTAGCAACAAGCGATATTCTGCACGGCTGGTAAACATCCGGTACGGTTCTTTGGTTCCCAACGTCGATAAATCGTCAATCAAAACGCCGGTGTAAGCCTCATCGCGACGAGGTGTCCAGCCTTCTTTGTCCTGACATTGAAGCGCAGCGTTGGCACCTGCAATTAAACCTTGAGCCCCAGCCTCTTCATAACCTGTGGTGCCGTTAATTTGCCCCGCGAAGAACAAGCCATCTATAAATTTGGTCTCCAGTGTCTGCTTAAGATCACGGGGATCAAAAAAGTCATACTCAATGGCATAACCAGGCCTAATAATACGCGCTTGCTCGAAACCGTTGATCGACTGGATCAATGCCTGCTGGACATCAAAGGGCAAGCTGGTTGATATCCCGTTCGGGTAGATTTCGATACTGTTAAGACCTTCAGGCTCAACAAATATCTGGTGACTGGTTTTGTCAGCAAAGCGGGTTATTTTGTCTTCAATCGAAGGACAATAACGTGGACCAATCCCCTCAATGACACCGGCGTACATAGGTGAACGGTGGAGATTTTGGCGAATAACCTCATGGGTTTTTTCGTTTGTATGGGTGATATAACAAGGAATCTGACGAGGATGTTGCGAAACTTTGCCCATAAACGAGAACACAGGTAAGGGATCATCTCCAGGTTGTGCCTGCATTTTGTCAAAGTTTAAGGTGCGTGCATCCAATCGAGCAGGTGTGCCTGTTTTTAACCGATCAACTCTGAACGGCAATGCACGAAGTCGCTGGGACAATGCATTTGATGGCGGATCACCGGCTCGACCACCTTGGAAATTATCCATACCAATATGAATAACACCGCCAAGGAAGGTGCCGACCGTCAGAACAACACTTTTAGCACGAAATTTAAGTCCCATTTGCGTAACAACACCTACTACACGATCCTGTTCAACGATCAGATCATCACAGGATTGTTGAAACAGGGTCAGGTTTTGCTGTTGTTCGAGCGCATTTCTTACATAACTACGATACAGACTTCGGTCTGCCTGAGCTCGGGTTGCACGTACAGCGGGGCCTTTACTCGAGTTTAATGTACGGAATTGGATCCCAGCATGATCGATTGCTGTGGCCATGACACCTCCTAAGGCATCAATCTCTTTAACCAAATGACCTTTTCCGATCCCACCGATCGCAGGGTTACAAGACATTTGACCCAGCGTTTCAATGTTGTGGGTTAGTAACAGTGTTTTTACGCCCATACGAGCTGCTGCAAGCGCAGCCTCTGTACCTGCATGCCCGCCACCGACGACGATGACATCAAAGTTTTCGCTATAAAACATCTGTTACCTCTCTCTACGCTGGTCCCAAAATAGGGGGCGCATATTCTATAGATTTTCAGTGACGAAAGAAACGTTTAAAAACTATTCAAATTGTGAACTGGATCAGCTTATAGATCTATTGATCTGTTAGATCTTTTCTTATATTTAGATCTATTAAGCAGCGCTTTTTTATGTATAAAGCTTATAAACTGTTTTAAATCAATGGTTTATCTGATGATCTAGTGTGTTGATAATGCTTGATCAACTGTGTATTACCGGTGATCAAATAGCCTATTTATCCACAAGTCAAAATGAAACAGATCTTATTCATTGTATAAACATAGGATAAACACAGCAAAATAAGATTTTTATCCACACCTGTAGAGATCGTGATCACTTTTCTGTGTGTAATATGTGATCTATTTCAGAAAGATCCTTGTAACCTCGCCCCGACAAGGATCTTTGTTGGGGATAAGATCCTGTCTGTAGCGCTGTGGACCTTTTAATATCAGACTATGGGGCCTGTCTTGGGTACATTTTGCGTTGATCAAAAAAGCCGATCTAAAATCGGCTTTTTCATCTGCATAAGGCTGATCATTTGATCTGGTTGGGCTGATAACCGCTTGTTACTGTGCCTATATCATCCTTCAATTGGGTACGACGACTAGGACCACTAAACCTAACCCGATAGGTATCGTATTCTTTGATCGATTCAAAACAGTAACTACCTAATGCAACTTCCAAGGCGGAGAGTTCATGGTTGGTAATCAGGATACAATTTTTGTTATTGACTAGTCTTTGTCTGAGTAAATTGCCCAGCCAGCTTTGGGTGTTCTTTTTAAGGTGACTTTCATTGACACATACTTCGTCAAGAATCAGCAGGTCCACGTTAAGCAATTCTTGTTGGATTTCTCGAAACTTTTCGCCGATTTTATCCTGAGCATTGTAATCAAAGGACGAAAAGCGCATCTCTAATAAGCTCGATAGTTGGCGATAAAGAACGCTAATTTCAAACTGTTCAATTAACTGATGTGCGATAGCGCCAGCAATATGTGATTTGCCGCGGCCATAGTCACCATAAAATATCATCATGTGAGAACCGCTGTTTCGCCATTCTGGATCATCATGAGCAGCAATAAAGGATTGAGCTATGCTAATCGCTTCTCTGACGTCGTCGCTGTCTTCTATCAGATTATCGAAGGTCCACTTAGGGTTTAAGTCTGACTTGCCATGAATGTTCAGTATTCGCTGTTTTCTGGCTTGCTGTTGTTGTTGCTGAATATCTGCATTGGCTTGGCGACTGTATTCGTCACGGATCGCAGCAAAATCTTTTTTTGGCAGGTCTACAGGCTTTCTGCCCATCAAGCTGGCTAAATGGTTTAGCTTGTCATTCAGATTTTGCACGGTATTTCTCCACGAGTTTTTTTGCGTTATCGTCAGCGCTTACTCCTGCCGACTTGCTCACCAGTTGATGACCAACAGCGCGTTTATCCTGATAGCCCGCAGTAATACGGGTCTTTTTCAGGTGTTGGACGAATTTTTGTGTCCATTGAAATAAGCTAAACTGACTTCCTGGACGGGTTAACCAATAAGCAATGAATTCACCTTTTTCAGTGTCATTGTACCCTTTGTCAATCAAACCTACCAAACTGGCGAGCTGTTCAAATAAAGGCTTATCAGGGATCCAGTCTGCCTGCATTGCCTGATAACGAATGTGTAATTGCTCGAAGCGATCTGAGTTGGTTGCCAGCATGGGTAGTATGAGCTGTTTTCCGTTCAGACTGTGTTGGCCATCTGTGGTTTCGGCAAAGCCAATTAACCCGACGTTAGCCAGTTCATTGATTAGGGCATTAATTTGTCTGCCAAGTGTAATCAATTCACGCTTATCGTTAAGGCGCTGTTTAATGCTCTTGTAATTAAGCGGTGCAGTATGACCTTGTTTATCGCAACCGGGGCGCAGTATCAGGGTGTATAAAACCCTGGCCTCATTGGAAATAGGCTGCATCAGAGCGTGTAATTCTGCCTCTGTCATCTTAATTGACGTCCACCAGCCACTGATTAATCCATTCAACAGCGGTGTCTTCGGGGATAGGGTGGTTTAACACATCGATAAGATAGGGCTCGGCTAATGGCTTAGCATTCGCCGCGCGCATGTTGGTGTCGAGTGTTTTGGCTGCCTGACAAAAGGTGTCGTAACTGGTATCACCTAAGCCAATAACTAAATAACCAAGCTGAGATAAGTCTGCCTGAGTGAGTTGCTCATTAAAGGTAACAATATTGTCAGGTAGGTCGCCGGCACCATGGGTGGAGCTACATAAAATCCAGATTGCATCCCGGTTGAGTTGATCTATGTCTGCTTGAAGGTGAATGTTGACCTGGTGTCCCTGTTGTTGAAGGGTTTCGGTAAGCGCATCAGCGACATATTCACTGGCACCCAACATGGTGCCAACTATGATTTCAAATTGCATTTTAGTATCCAAAGTTCCCATGCTGTCATGTTACCCGCTGGGCTCACCAAGTTAAATATCAGGACGGTATTCAAAGCCTTGTTGGGCGATGGAATCCTGAAACGGTGTAACGCTGCTTTTATGGGTGATGGTGGCGTTAACAATGTTGTTGGGAAACATTTGAATTCCGTTATTAAACTCTTCAACATTTTGATTAAATAACCGGATAGCTGCGCCGACGTTTTCCTGTTGTTCTGTCACTTCACGCATCATGTTATTGAACAACTCGGACCCTTTGAGTTCAGGATAGGCTTCCACTGAAACCTGCAGGCCACTGAGAAGTTGATGGGTATCGCGCTCAACGTTTTCCAGTTGCCGTGCATCAGGGTTATCGCTGTTAAGTTTGGCCAGCGATGCGCGCAGTGCTGTGATCCGGGTTTGCAGGTCGGTTTCTTCCTGCAGATAATGTTGCGCTATCTTTTCCAATTCAGGCAAAATTTTGTTTTTTTGACGTTCCTGCGTGATCACATCAGCCCATGCTCGCTTAACGCTGTTTTCGCGGCTGATAATACCGTTGTATATGATCACTGTGATAATGATTAACACGGCGACGATAATCAGACTAATGATCATGTGACGCTCCTTGCTAAAGTCAGAAGTTGTTGTCTGAGTGTACCTGTAATGTTTCCAGCAATGCCAAAACTTTTTGTAGCTCTGAGAGTGTGGTGTGCTGGACAACTTCTCGTTTGAACGCAACAGGTTGGTCAAATCCATGTGTGCGGGTTGCGTTGAGCAAATGCGCACTGTGAAAGGAGAGACAGGCCATGCCAGTGACGTCGATTTCGAGACTGCATTTGTCGAGTAAATTGGCTAATTGATTGCACGTTTCCACAACCCTGGGTTTGCAAAATTTGGCAGCAGCCAGAGCATTGTCAGCGGTAAGGGTAAAATGGCGGTTAAATTGATTGGACGCTGGTTTATAGTGTTCGGCCAGCTTGCCTGAGTGATGGCCGCTCAAACACAGCCTATGGTTTCGTAGATCAGCAAATTCAAGCAGCAAGCCATAGCGATAAAAATGATCGTAAACCGTACGAGTCCGTATACGGGTTTTGCCTTTGCTATCGGTATAGGTCTCAGTCACGGTACGACGATTAACATAGTGGAAGCGGTAATACTGATAGTCGAAACTGTGCTGATTACCCTGGTATCGCCCATCATAGAGAGTGTCGATCTCTCGTAAATGGTTGCCCTGATTAAAGTCGAAAAAGCGCACCGCTAACTCAATGGCTTTTTGTTTTGGCTGGTAAGTGGCTGGCGTTAATTGGTTATCAAACAGTAATTTTTTGAAAAATAGTGCATCTGCCAGTGCCGCTATTTTTAATCGACGCGCCATAAAGGTGCTCAGAGTGATGATGGCTGCGAACACAGGTAATGACAGCCACCACCAGGGTGACCAGGTTACTGGTAATAATTGACTTTGCTGAGCAGCAAACAATAACACCGCACCGATTAGCGCGAGTAAATTCCATTTGATGAAGCCAGAATAGTTATATCTAAGCGGTCGCCTAAACGCGATGACCTTGTCAACGAGAGCCACTAGTTCTTGTTTATGGCGAGCTTGCGCGGTGCGAACGTCTATTTCACTGATTAATTGCTTCAGTTGCTGATTATGTTTGGCTACCGTCGCATCTGGCATAGACTATTTACCAATACAAAAACTGCTGAATATTCTTGTTAATAAATCGTCTGAGCTAAACTCACCGGTGATTTCATTCAGGTATTGCTGCGCGATGCGTAATTCCTCGGCCAGCAGTTCACCGGCCAGATGTTGTTGCAATTGTTGCTCACCCCGTTGGATATGCTCAGTCGCCCGTGCAATAGCTTCCAGATGTCGCCGTCTCGCAATGAATTGGCCTTCAGTGCCGGTTTCAAAGCCCATACTCTGCTTCAAATGGTCAGCGAGAATATCTATGCCTAGCTTTTTACTCGCTGATAGCCTGATTACCGCAACGTCATTGCCGGTATCTAACCCAACTGACTCTCCGGATATATCGGCTTTATTGCGTATTACCGTAATGGGCAAATCTGCCGGTAACTTTTGCATAAACTCCGGCCAGATTCGACCAGGATCTGAGTGTGGCTCAGTGCTGCTATCGAGCATAAAAAGTACATGGTCAGCTTGTTGTATTTCCTGCCACGCGCGTTGAATACCAATTTGTTCTACCTTGTCAGGTGATTCACGCAGTCCTGCGGTGTCTATGATGTGCAGCGGCATGCCGTCAAGATGAATATGTTCACGCAATACATCTCGTGTGGTGCCTTCGATATCAGTGACGATGGCCGCTTCGCGCCCGGCTAAGGCGTTTAACAGACTGGATTTACCTGCATTGGGACGCCCGGCAATCACAACCCGCATACCCTCTCGCAAAATACTGCCTTGTTTTGCCTGTTTAGCAATATCACCAATGGCATCAACGATTGCACTCAGATCACCCTGAACCTTGCCATCGCTAAGGAAATCAATCTCCTCGTCAGGAAAGTCTATGGCTGCTTCGACATACATGCGCAAATGAATAATTTGTTCGACTAACTGATGAATCCGGTCTGAAAACTCACCTTGTAAAGAACGTAATGCACTCTTCGCGGCTTGTTCGGAATTTGCATCGATGAGATCGGCAATGGCTTCTGCCTGAGCGAGATCCAGTTTGTCATTCATAAAGGCCCGCTGTGAAAACTCACCGGGACTCGCCATGCGGATGCGTGAATCGCTCAAAATCGTTTTGAGCAACATATCCATCACGATCTGTCCACCGTGGCCCTGAAACTCAACCACATCCTCGCCGGTAAATGAGTTCGGTCCCTTGAAGAACAATGCGATGCCTTGATCTATCAATGAGCCGTCTGCTGCTTTAAATGGCAGATACTCTGCCACCCTTGGAGCCGGAAGCTTGCCTAAAACCCGTTCGGCAACCTCAGCGGCCAGATCTCCGGATACCCGAATGATACCCACGCCGCCTTTTCCCGGTGCAGTAGCCTGGGCACAGATGGTCGGCTCATTGTGCAATTGTTGGTTCATTAGTCGCGAAAATTCTTAAACTGGAAGGGTTGGCCCAGATTTGCTTCACGAATCAGCGCCATAACCGCCTGAAGATCATCTCGCTTCTTGCCGGTAATACGTAATTCTTCACCTTGTACTTGTGCTTGAACTTTCAGCTTGGCGTCCTTGATCAGCTTAACCAGTTTTTTTGCTGTTGGCTGGTCAATGCCTTCTTTGAATTCCACGGTTTGCTTGAAGTATTTACCACTGCGTTCGACGGACTTGCTGTCCATGCAATTGGTATCTATTTGCTGCTTAGCACATTTATTGCGCAAGATATCTTTTAGCTGGGTGAGTTGGAACTCGGCTTCAGCTGTGAGTAACACATTGTTTTCATTTAACTGAAAACTGGCATCAACACCGCGAAAGTCAAAGCGGGTTTCCAGTTCCCGACTGGCGTTATCGACAGCGTTACGAATTTGTACCTTGTCAATTTCGGACACTACATCAAATGAAGGCATGGTGTATTCCTGTTGTTGAATGATGAAAAAACCCGCCGGAGGGCGGGCTTTAAATTTAGCTAACTTTAATGCCGCGCTTTTCCATAGAAGCGTAGATCATTTTGGCTTGTATGATGGTGATGATGTTACTCACCAACCAGTAAAGTACTAAACCTGCAGGGAACATAACGAAGAAGGCGGTCATAGCCACTGGCATCCACATCATGATCTTTTGTTGCATTGGGTCCTGTACCGTGACCGGATTGAGTTTTTGTAACGCCCACATGCTGACACCCATAAGTACCGGCAAAATAAAGTAGGGATCTTTTACTGATAAATCCGCAATCCATAAGTAGAACTCGGCATGACGCAGTTCTACTGATTCAAGGAACATATAGTACAGGGCCAGGAAAATAGGCATTTGCAAAAGCAGAGGGAAACAGCCACCCATAGGGTTCACTTTTTCCTTTTTGTACAATTCCATCATGGCCTGAGACATTTTCTGGCGATCATCGCCATAACGGTCTTTCAGCTGTTTCATTTTGGGCTGTAAGGCGCGCATCTTACCCATCGACTCGTACTGCTTTTTGGTCAACGGGTACATCAATGTTTTAACGATTACGGTGACAGCGATGATTGCCAGACCCCAGTTACCCAGGAAGGTATATAACCAGTTCATCAGCCAAAACAGAGGTTGCGATAACCACCAGAAGATGCCGTAGTCAACGGTCAGATCCAAGCCCCGAGCCAGTTTTTCCAGCGCATCCTGGTTCTTTGGACCGGCGTATAAGGTTTGATTAATTTCAATCTGTTGTCCCGGGTCTACCGTGACCAAATCAGCGGTGTAACCGATGGTGGCGTAGACACCGTTGAGGTTTTTACTGAACAGGGTGTATTGCTGGTCCTGAGGTGGAATCCAGGCACTCACAAAATAGTGTTCCAGCATGGCTACCCAGCCACCAGTGGTGGTGACATTCAGACGGGTTTCCTGAATATCTTCAAAATCATACTTTTCATAGCGAGTTTGGTCAGTAGAGTAGGCCGCGCCACGATAGGTTGGCATAAACATGCTGCCGTTTTCTGGGCCTGCGTAGCTTTGCTTTAACTGTGCATAAGGGCGTAATTGTTTTGCTTGACCGCTGGTATTGTTAACAATGTAACGTACCTTGATATCATGCTTACCACGGGTAAAAGTAAATTCTTTTGTTACCGACAGGCCATCTTGGGTTGTCAGGGTTAGGGGCACAACCAAGCTATCGCCTTCCAGAATAAACTCGGTGCTGGCCACTTGATACAGGGCGCGTCCATCACGATTATCGATTCCATCTGGTCCAATTAATCCACTTTGGGCGATGTACTGACGTTCAACATCGTTTCGCAGTAAGTTGTACCGTTCTTCTGATTCTTGGGTTACCGCATGCTCAAGTAGGTCAGCATGGATGATGTCGCCACCCACAGTGTCAATTAGTACGCTTAAGGTATCTGTGGTAACAGTGACTTTGGTGCTTTGAGGCGCGCTCGGTGAAGGCAATGTTTCATCGCTTTCGACAACCGGTACATCTGAAGCAGTTTGCACGTCTGGCAGATCACTGTTGTTTACGGTGGCTTGCTGAGTGGCAGGTTGACCAACTGGCTTAGGGGCTGTTTGTACTTGCCACTGTTGCCACAAGAAGAAGGTCACTGCAGCCAGTCCAATCAGTAAAAAACTACGTTGGGATTCCATATTTGACTACTTTTTAATTATCTCTTTCGAGTGTTTAGGTGGAACCGGGTCAATACCACCCGGATGTAAAGGGTTGCATTTTATAATGCGTTTAAGCGTTAACCAACACCCAATCACGGATCCGTGCCTGGTTATTGCGTCAATCGCGTATCCTGAACAGCTGGGATGAAAGCGACAGTTCTGCCCGAGCAGTGGGGATAAATACCGTCGATAAGCGGCAACCAAGGCGATTAGCCCGCGTTGCAACGGCGATGGAGTCGTTTCCATTGTTTGTCCAGCAGACGAAAAGTTTCCTGATTAGATAATTTATCTAAACCAGTTTTACCAATCACAACAATATCTAAACCAGCGAGCAGATCAAGGTTTTGACGAAAGCTCTCCCGAATCAAACGTTTTACCCTGTTGCGGTCATGGGCCTTGCGAATACGCTTTTTAGATAAAGTAATGCCTAACCGAGGTCGGTCAGTGTGATTGTTTTTTCCGAGAAGAGTGATTTGAGGTGTTGATGCTGCTGTGGCACCAGAAAATACATTCTCGAAATGGGTGGGAGTCAGTAACCTGACATCCCGTGAAAAAGATTTTTCACCCACTTCGATATATGTACTTAGGCAGATAAACGAGCACGGCCTTTAGCACGACGACGAGCGAGAACCTTACGGCCATTTTTTGTCGCCATGCGCGCACGAAAACCGTGTGAACGTTTACGCTTTAAGTTGCTTGGTTGAAATGTTCTTTTCATTACCGGGTCCGCCGCTTAAAGGTT
>CAXQZJ010000030.1:0-27518 GCA_964228145.1 Alteromonadaceae bacterium
GGCCCGACCTATCGTCATTCCAAACTCCTACCTTCGTCATTCCAAACTTGATTTGGAATCCATGCACTGTTGAGCATGAAAAGACCTGGATGCTGAATCAAGTTCAGCATGACGAGATGGTTTGGGCCTTGATTCTGGGCGGCCCGAACTACGCGGCCCCACCTAGGCGGCCCCACCTACGCGGTCCGTGGCACATACATTTACCGGCGATTTTTCTTCATACGCCGGCTTTGCTCCGCGCGCTTTTCCTCTCGTTTTTCTTTACGGTCTTTTTTATCGGGGGTCATTGAGCCTTGCTTAAACCGAGCTTTACGCTTAGCCTTATCCGCCGCCTTTTTAGCCTCAGCTTCAGCCATTTCAATTTCCTCAGCCGCGATCATCTCAGGTGTTTCAAGGGTAATACGCCCCAATTTACCCGACTGCAATTCGGTTAGCAGTATTTCACAAATCTTATGCAAGTTAACCCGACCGCCGGCCATTATGGCACCACGGCTTTTCGCCGCGGCTTCCAGAAATTCCAGTTCAGTTTCAGGAAGCTCATCTAAACGGTAGCGACTTTTCATCGACTCCGGATAGGCTTTAATCAGGTAGTCAGCTGCAAAAAAACCGACATCATCAAACTCCATGGCGGTATTTTTAACCGCACCGGACGCCGCTAATCGATATATTGAATTTGGGTTAGCCTGTTTAGGCCATAGCACCCCTGGCGTATCGTGTAACACAACACCACTGCCTAAATTGATGCGTTGCTGGGCTTTGGTTACCGCTGGTTCGTTACCGGTTTTGGCGATGGTGCGCCCTGCAAGGATATTAATCAGCGTAGACTTACCGACATTCGGAATGCCAGTGATCATGGCATTTATATCTTTTATTGATGCGTCTTTACGGGCACAAGTCTCGCGAATTAACTGCATAATTTTACGGGTATTATCCGGATCATCGCTGGTAGTCGTGATGGTCACCACACCGCGTTTCGACTCTAAATGCTGCTGCCATTGTTGCGTAATAACGGGATCCGCCAAGTCATACTTATTCAGAATTTTGATGCAGGGCTTGTCGCCACGGATCTTGGCTATCTCGGGGTTTTCACTGGAGTATGGGATACGTGCATCCAGTACTTCAATAAGAATATCGACTTTACTTAAGGACTCTTTTATTTCCTTAAGCGCTTTATGCATGTGTCCGGGAAACCAGTGCAACGCCATAAACGGGACTTCTGTAACAATAATTTGCGGGTATTGTACTGCATTTTCGCCGTGCAGGGGCAAACGAATACCCGCAAATGAGATTAGAACCAGGCGCTTTTCATATCGTAACTGCTGGTATCTTGAGATTGAACCAACCGAGCCCATGGATAAATATCAGGCAGTTCGCAGTTAAAGAAATACTTCATTGCCTGCAATTTACCTGCATAAAAATCAGCATCAGATTGATGGGTCCCCGCATTCACAGCTTGTTGGGCAACCACTGCTTGCTTAAGCCACATCCAGCCAATCACCACATGGCCAAAAATATCCAAGTACTTAACTGAATTTGCAAAGGCTTGGTCTAATCCTGTACTTTGGGTCGCTTGCATCACTGCTTGGGTAGTTTTGTCCAGCAAGTGCAACGCGTTACCCAGATCACCGGCGGCTTTTTCTAGTTCATCAAAGGATGCCGCCGACACGATAGTTTGCCTGATGGCATGCACACAGGCTTTATAACCTGCGAAGTCTTGCATTGGCACTTTTCGTCCCAGTAAATCGAGGGATTGAATCCCTGTCGTCCCTTCGTGGATTGGATTAAGACGGTTTTCGCGGTAAAACATTTCAACCGGGTGCTCATTGGTATACCCCGCGCCGCCCAGCACTTGTATCGCATAGTGGTTGGCTTTTAAGCCAAATTCGGATGGCCAGGTTTTGATAATCGGTGTCAGGAAGTCCAACAACAATCCGGCCTGCTGCCGTGCTGCCTCATCCGGCGCAGTTTTCTGCTCATCATGTAAGAGCGCACCATACAAGCACAATGCCATTGCCCCCTCAGCGTAGGCTTTTTGCGCCAGTAACATCCGTCTTACATCAGGATGTTCAATGATGTTTACCGGTGGTGAATGGGGATCTTTTTCTCCCAACAATCGACCTTGTGGGCGTTCCTTAGCGTAAGCCAAAGAGTACTGGTAGCCCGCCAATGCCATGACAGCAGCACCGGTGCCAACGAATAACCGTGCTTCGTTCATCATATGAAACATGTACATCAGGCCCCTGTTTTCCTCACCCACCAGATACCCCACTGCACCCTCTTTTTCACCAAAATTCAATGCTGTGGAAGTAATCGCATGGCCGCCCATTTTGTGGAACAAACCTGCCAGGGCGACATCGTTTTTTATTGTGGGTTGGCCATTTTCATCGAGCAAAAATTTCGGCACGATAAATAAGGAGATCCCCTTTACGCCTTTGGGTGCGCCCTTAACCCTTGCGAGCACAAGGTGGACAATATTATCGCTCAGGTTATGGTCACCCCCTGAGATATAGATTTTATTGCCAGTAATTCTGTAGCTACCGTCGTCGTGCTTTTCAGCTCTGGTAATAAGGTCCGCCAGGCCAGAGCCTGCACCCGGCTCCGTCATTGCCATGGTACCGAGATAACGGCCTTCGCGCATTGGCAGCACCCATTGCTCAATCTGTTCGGGGGTTCCATGTGCTTCGATCAGGTTGGCGTTTGCCGTGGTTAACGAGGTGTATCCCATTAAACTGCAACCAGCCGCGGTTAAATGTGCGCTGACAGCACAGGCGACCACAGCAGGGAGTTGCATTCCGCCGTGTTCATAGTCAGCTGTTGCGGAGGCTAAACCTGACTCCACCAAGGCATCAATGGCGTGTTTAATTTCAGGCAATAAAATTGCGTTGTCACCATCATACTCAGGGCGAATCATGTCTGTTTTCTGCCGAATCGGCGCTAAATAACGCTCTGCGACAGCGATTGCCGTATCGAAGGTCGCATCAAAGGTTTCCCGGCTATGATCTGCAAAGCGTTGGCGCTCAGTGAGGCTCTCGCAGTTCAGAACTTGATACAGTAAAAACTCTATATCTCGTTGATTGATCAGGTTGTTCGACATTAGCTATTCCCCTTCGGCACACTTTAAAAGCCGTTGTCATTGTTTTATTCTGCGGCTATTGTTCACGCCCCGTGTCGTAAGGTACATGACCTGACAGGTCATATTGTTTTATCGGACACTGACCTGGGTCCCTAGTTTAATGACAGACAACAACAGCCGACACAATCTATCGTTCGGTAACTTTTTGAGATTTTGGCGCCAAGTACACCATCTTAATCAAGAGCAGCTTGCAGACCTGCTGGGCTCTTCTGCTCGTCACATTAGTCGATTAGAAAATGGCCGGGTGCATCCAAGCCTTGAGATGGTGGTGAATATTTGCCAGACACTGGCACTTAACAACCGCGACAGCAACCACTTGTTAATCTCAGCGGGTTATATACCCAGAAACCCACAAGAGGATGTGCACGCTTCTAAATATCGTTGGCTACGTCACGCCATGAAACGAACGCTGCGCGCATTAGACCCCTATCCATCTGCACTGTTGGATAGTGTTGGCAATCTATTGTTAGTAAACCGGGCATGGGTAGGATTTTACGCCCAGGTCGTTGGACAACAGCGGTTGCAAGAGGCGGTCAATCACTTTGATTTACTGTTTGATATCTACGCCAAATTACCCCAGGACGAACGTTGGCAGGATGCTATTTCGCTGATCCTGATGAATATGCAACAACAAGTGCTGCTCACCAATAACCTGGCACTAAAAGCGAAATTGGACCAATTGTCGAACCGCAGAGAGATTCCATCTGATTGGGCGCAGCGTGCGGCAAAACTCGAGCCAATGGCCAGTTTTCGGCTGCAATTACCCTTGGGCGATAATGATTTACAGTACTTCTTCAGTGTCAGCCAAACCGCCGGTGCCACGGGCCCCGCTGCTTATGCCTCTGAGCCACGTTTAACCGTAAATACTTTGCATCCGGAGAACGAAAACCTGGATATGCAGAAATTCGCAGAAACAGAGTTGTCCCACCCGTTGGCGTGTTAATCAACCAAGGGTCAAACTTAACTGCTTATGCGCAGGATTTCATCTACCTCAGTGCCCGAGAGGATCTCACGTTCCAACAGCGCCTGAGTTAACGCTTCAATCTTATTCCAATGTTGCTCAATTAAAGATTGGGTACGTTGTGTTGCTTCATCCACCCATTGCTTTATCTGGGTTTCAATTTGCTGTTGGTAAAGTGGTAGCTGACTCCATTTTTGTAAACTGCTGACGTCAACATTTGGCAGTAGTTCACCCATGCCCAATTGCACGTTTGCCGCATATGCGCAGCGCATCGCCATTTTCAGATCTGCGCTAGCGCCAGAATCCATACCCTCATCTGCAAATTGATGTAACTGTGCAGCACGACCGGCTAGTGCGATACAGGTCAGTGCAAACAACACCTGACGGGTTTCATCAATATCCTGATCCTGGTCGAAGCTTACGCGCCCTAAGCTATTCGCTCTGGGTGTGACAGTCACTTGTTCTATTTCTCGTTCGGGCATCAGGATCCGGCTTAGGACAGCGTGACCCGCCTCATGGTATGCGGTTGCCTGCAATTTTTTAGCAATATCGACGTCTTTGCGCCGCGCGCCAAATTTCAAGGTATTGATCTCTTCTACCAATAGTTCTTGAGAAATGGATGCCAGCCCTTCCCTGACTTGCTTGAGAACGGCTTCACGATGGATTTTTTCTAAATCTGCGCCGCTAAGCCCTGCGGTTAACAGCAACAGATAGTCAATATCCATAGTTTGCTGATAATCGCCTTTTGCCAACATTCTTTCCAGGAACCACCTACGAGCCCCTTTGTCCAGGGATGGCACATTAAATTTAAGATCTAGACGCCCTGAACGGGTTAGCGCGCTATCCAGTTTATCTACATGATTGGTCGCGGCAATTACAAAGATGCCTTGTTCCGTGGTTTTAAAACCATCGATTTCAGTTAGCAAACGATTAACGATAGCATCTGCCAATGGCCCCGCGCTGCCTCGTTTTGGTAATGCATCGACCTCATCGATAAATATGATACTGGGTGCATATTTACGCGCCCGCTCAAACAGCGTTTCAACAAATTTATCACCGAGTAAATCAGCACCGTTACAGGCGATAAAGGGCAAATCTGCGGCTTTGGCAAAGGCGCGCGCCAACATAGTCTTACCCGTACCTGGCGGACCATACAGCAACATACCTGCAGGTGGTGTGACATTGCTTTGAGCCAGCTTTTTCCGTTGTTGCAAGATATTGATGGTTTCTTTCATACGCTGCTTGATTTGCGTATGTCCGGCAATATTGTCGAAACTGACATCTGGGAAATCCACTGTTAAGCCAGCCGTCGCGCCAACATCTGCGGCGAGCACTAAATGCTCCACCCTTGGCTCACACAACGACAGTGTCAACCGTGAAGATTGGCAATCAATTTGGGTCGACACGGTAACAGTTTGGTGTTTCAGACTCAGCGCTTTTTGACCTTGCTCGTGGCAATGGGTCTTCAGAAACAAACTTACGCTGTTATCCAGAACAATATCCAGGTGTTGAATATCGGTTTCGGTATCCCGCAATAAGTCTGTGACAGGATCAATAATGCTGGCACTGATATGCGCTTTTATTTCACGAATATCAAATTGAGGCGCAAATTTAAGCAACAACAATTGACTCAGAGCATGTTCTGGCGGCGCCACCTCAATCCCACTGGAACCGGCGAATAATTGAATATCCTGGGCTAGCTGTTTATGGGCAATACGCACCAGGTTGTTTAGCGTCAATCGGTTAAACAGCAATACCTCGCCTTGACTCAGGCGAGACAGCAGTTCAGCGGGAATAGCCTTGACACTGTGCTGCGACTCGATTTTTGTCTCATTAGCTATGTTTGCCAGAACAGATGCTCTGGCCTGACTTTGGTTAGTCTGCATCAGGTCTGAAAATGCCTGATTGGTGTACATCGACTGACCAAGATTTGAGGCAAAGATGACCATACATTGACGAAAATCAACCCGTTCACCGGTGTGCTGATCTTCTAAAAATCCGGTACTGAAAAGTTGCAAAAGACTCTGCAACACCTGAGTATGAGCTTTTTCGAATTCATCAAAAAACAATACGCAACGGGGATGCTTTTTTACTAACTGGGTTAACTTGCCCGGTGCTGAGTCCGTATAGGTTTTCTTCGACCCCACCAAGCCAAACGCTTCGTTATGATTCGTGTACTGCGCCATGTCAAAGCGCGCGAATTTATAATCGCGGCCCATATGGTGCCCAAAGCGCTCAGCTAAATATGACTTGCCTGTCGCTGGCGGACCTAAAAACAGAAAACACGCTGCGGGTCCGGCTTCATTGCTGTGCCAGGCATTTTTCGACAGACTGTCAACCATGGCTTCTATGACCTCATCCTGGCCATAGACTTCGGATAGCAAGTGAGATTTGACCTGTTGATAGCCGGACAAGCGGCTACGAAATTTATTCACTACCGGTGGCAGCCGAAATATCTCGGGGCCTTCGCTTGCCTGGTTTAGCGGCGCAGGTAATTTATCGATAAATTGAGAAAGCTGGTCGTCAAAGTACTTTCTTGGCGCACTGATCGCTTTTTGTAGGAGCTGGGCATTGATTTCACCATCGAACATGACCAAATCATCATCATGTAAAAATGAATGCTTATTTAACCGCTCTTTTAACAGCGCTGCATATCGCCTTGCCAACTCGGTATCTACCACATCCAGTTTGGTCACTGCGGTTCTGAGATGGTTAATATTGATTTCTCGTCTGCTTTGTTCAATCGCAACGGCTTTCGCGGCCAACAACAGTGTTTTCACTTACCAAATCCTTTTACTACTTAATTTACGGACAGCTAACAAAGCATTAAGTCTTTGCAAAATCTGTCTCGATTTCAGCATGATACACAAATAATGTGAAACTATTTTCTTGTTATTGTAAAAAACAATTGAGATAGTTTACTCAAAGTAAAGGATGGTCATCTTCGCCGCTCCCGGCGCCATATCGTTCCAGATACTGGCCAGAAAAAACAAATATTTATATACAAAAACAAGGATTTGCAATGGACTTGATAAGCAGAGTTTCTCATTTATTGGCCGAATTTGCTCAGCAAAATGATGGTTGGTCACTGACCAGTGATGCCCATTCCGCTGTCATAACATTTGGAGAAACTGACAGTCGCCATCCAGCGTTACTGAGTGCTGTACAAAATCAGGATATAGTAACCGTCGTCGCCCATACGCCTAATGAGGAACGATATACTAAGTTAGCTAATGACTGGTTGGCTAAATTTGGGGAGGAGGATGCCACTGCTGAGAAAGGTGTTTTCAGTACACGCATCAGCAGCGGGGGCTTTGCGGTAACCTGCGATGTCAATGACCAATCCTTTGATGCTTATCAAACCCAGCTAAAAGAAGTGCTGGAGCGCCAGGTTCAGGAACTGACGGTGTTAGTTCAGCAAAGTTTTAAAGAGATGTCTGAAGGAAAACCCGCGTCAACGGGTGAGAGTGCCGCGCCTGCTGTTACCCAAACCGACAGTAGCAGTGCAGTGGTGCCGCCGGAAACGGTTATAAAAGAATACTTGGACAGTAAAGACTATAAATACGAGCACAACACTGAACGTAAGTTATTCCGTTTTAATTTCAAAATGGACAACTATGTCGACCATAATGACAGCCATTCATTACAGATTTTCATACGCTACGATGACCCGGGGTTGGTACGTATAGAAACCCCTATGATGTACCTGTTCGATCTTAAAAAGGTCCCTTATGATGTGGTCGCCAGCGCGATTGTCTGGTTCCAGTTCCGCTATAAATTTCTTTCTATGTCACTGGATCCCTCTGATGGTGAATGCAAAATTTCCATTGATATTCCGCTGATGGAAGGACAGTTACATGGTTCACAAGTCGGCCGCATTATCAATTTTATTTTGCAGTTTGTTGAGGATGCACACCAACAGTTGTTCAACACAGTATTGTCCGGTGATGTTGAGCAGGCTCGCAAGCAAGTCAAAAGCTTACTGGATGATTACAATGAAGAAGTGCTGGCTAAACGTTGGGTAAACAACCTTGAAGACCAAATAAAAGGCCTCACTGCAGAGCAACGGGAAGAAATCGAAGCGCATATTCGCAGCCTATCTGATAAAGGCGATGAAAATAGCGATAAACAAGGGATATAAGCATGTCTGATGTGAAATCCAAACGCGGAATATTCGATCGCTTTTTAGCTTGGTTTGATGAAGCCCATGTCAGTCAGTTAACCCTGGCGACACTGGTATTCGGTGCATTCAGCCTAATGCTGTTTTGGCTAACCCTGAAACTCAATTGGCTACCCGATGATTTACTCCCAAGCCGCTTAACTCAGGAAAATACCGGCTTATTTGAGGCGTTAGGTGGCTGGGCACTAGGTTTCGCCGGCGCCTTAGTGGCAATCCGTATTGCAGGGCTTGCGACCAATATTCAGCAAAATGATTCCATACGCGAAGAAATTGCGGTTTTAGACACCTATGTGGCAAAAATCAGTGAATTAAACTCCAGAATCACCCGGGCTACTTACGATGCCAAACGTGCCTGCACCGCAGTCTTGATTGAGGCGGTTGAACTGTACACCCCTGATCACCTGAAAAATATTAAGCCAGGTACAGGTTGGAATGCCCCTGCCCAAATGGACAAGTCGGTGCAACAGCATCTGGTAGAGAAACTCGACTTATTGATTGAGGTGATTGAGGAAGCCTCCCGAGATCAAGCGTTTCGCTCTTTACTCAACTACTGCTACAAAGTGGAAAAGAAAAATAACGACGTTTACATGGTATCAAACTCATTGCATGACTATTTTGCCCGCGATGAAGCCTGCCAAACTATGTACGAGGTGGTATGTAAAGATAAAGGATTTTACGACTTTATCCGTGAACTGAATGAGTCATCGAAAAACCTTGGGGTAGGTATTAACCACCTTCGCTCAAAAAACATCTACAGTTACTATCGCAGTGATATCGTGAAATTGCTGGCGCTGGTCAACCGTGATGATGTCGATATGCAATACTCTGATGCGGCATGGTTATTGTTGGGGATTCTATTACTTCAAAACAAAGACACCGATAAAAACTACAATCATGGTTTCTTGCTCATCAGCCTGATATTGGGCTCATTACCTAATGAGATGTTGATGAAAGAGTATCTACTCGGCCAAATGAACGAAAATGCCGGCGACTACACTCGCAGCGGTAAAAACCGTTTAAGCGCAGAAATAGACGAATTGTCCGAGCAAATGTATTACCTCAAAGAAACTGACTTAACCGAAATATCCAACCTGTTTGATATTTGTCAGCGTAACCGTGAATTCCTTGAAGTTACCGCCCGTGGCGAAGGTCTGAGCAAATTAGCAACCGCCAATATGCAAGACGCCAAAGGTGGCGATTCAGGCACTGAGGATAAACAGAAATTAGGATAAGCGCGACGCACCGTCGAACTGGTCAAAAAAGCACCCAAGGGTGCTTTTTTCGTATCTGCGACCTAATTAAATTGCATGTATAAGTGTGATAAAACAATATTGATGAAATTTATTTTTGAGGTGTTAACTGTCTTCAATATTAGCGTCAGCGGCCCATGCCATAATGACTGTCGATGAATTATAGGGGCTGGCGTTGGTTCCTGCGCGCGCTCCCTCATTGAATGCTTCAACCAGCGCCTCTTCTACCGTTGAGCTATGTAAATAATGCAAACTACGATGCATTCTTATAAGCCGTTGCAGCAAGGGTTTTGAGCGCTCCTGACTGAGGTCTGTTTTTATATTCCTATTGAGATTCCAAACCTGCTCAGGCTCCGCCATTAACAGATAATCAAGCACATCATTAATGCCTTCCTGATGGGTCGTCATGCCTAACATGCGTTGAATGTCCTGGAGGCGCTCGGCGATATCCTTGTCGAGTTCTACGACAATTTTTGCTCGTTTTTGACGACGTTTAAATTGGCGAAATCTAGCTAGCAGCCTTTGATACTCATCGGGAACCAGGGCATTTTTCAACAGCCTGCGCGCATCAATCCAGTCTGCACTTAGCAACATAGCGCGTTGTTGTTCAACGTTTGGCGAATACCAAAATCTTGTATCCAAACTACGTTTAAACCCTGGGGTTGCAACAAAAGCCCGCCACAATGCGTTGTTATCCTGCACGTTAAATTAATCCGTTATAGAAGAATATGTCATCGTCAGAATACCAATAAAAACGTGACAGTCACGTTTTTATTGTTAATTTTTATCCGGTGTCATGCTCATGCTTAAATAAAATAGTACCCACACTATTTACATGGCATTTACCAACGGTATGCTAGTGTCCGGTTAAAACAACCAATACAATGAAAAAAAAATTCAGGGAACATTCAATGAAAGACAGCATAAATAAATTATCAGGGATCACCATTGGCCTGCATTGGCTTATCGCCCTTGCTATGATTGGCATGATTGCCTTTGGTATTTATTTGGATGAGATGCCAAGGGGACCGGAAAAAGGCGAATTGATGGGGATTCACAAGTCAGTCGGCTTTATCGTGTTAGTTCTGGCGGTGTTGCGCAGCGTATGGCGATTAGCCAACGGTATGCCGAAGGCACTGTCGGTGGTACCCGCCTGGCAGTCAATACTGGCTACACTGAGTCATTGGTTATTGCTACTTGGTACCTTATTGATGCCGATCAGCGGCCTGATGATGTCTGTTGGCGGTGGTCGCGCAGTTGAAGTATTTGGCTTTGAAGTCTACCCTGCCGGCGAAAAGATTGAATGGATGGGCGGCTTAGGTCATGACATGCACGGTATCATCGCCAATGTGCTGATCGGCTTGATCGTCTTACATATCTTGGGGGCATTGAAACATCACCTCATCGACAAGGACGGCACCTTATCTAGAATGAAAGGTAAGCACGTCGATTAAATCAGCAAAAGGTATCTTCGGATACCTTTTTAGTTTTCTGCCTCATCATATCCGGGCGCTAACATCAGGTTTTCAGCCCCGTATAAAGAGGCATAGTTTTCCAAATAGAGTTGATATTCGCCACCACGCAAACTTGCTTGTGGGGTGCAATCAACATTCCAGCGACGCAATAGGTAGCCAGCCATGGCTGCCCTGACCTCTAGCTGCAACGCTCCTTTCTCCATTCCGTAATCCATTTCAATGGCGGTTGGGAAACTGACATTGTGAGGATGAGGCACAATATGCAGCGGCATCATCCGGTTCCATTGCTGATCATCGGCAATCGCCTCACCGGGCTCTATGTGTTCATCTAATATCGAAACCTTAGCAATGCGGGTAATGACAAAATCCCTAAACGTCGAGGACTTGCGGTCAAATGCTCTAACGTGCCAGCGCAGGCCATTATCCACAATACTATGAGGCACGATGACCCGCGCAGCAGAGCCGTTGGATAACGAGGTATAAATCAAACTAACCGATGTCTTATTTAGAATGGCCTGTACCAGACGGGCGACGACATAAATATCCGGAATATTCAGTTGCGATGGCGCCTCCACCGGAAAGTCGATGTCACCAATAGCATCGAACCCATCAGTGATGTTATTCGCAAGCTTGGTCAGTGTGGTGGCGGGATCGTGTTCAAACAAGGGGGTGAACTGGGTACTTTGCACAAAGCGTTTGGCATTCGTGTCATAGATCAGGTTTTGCGGTGCTAACTCTTTATATAAATTGATATCCCGTGTACCCGCCGAAAGCCCTGTTTGGAATCGATTGACCAACTCTTGTCGCTGAAAATAACCTCTAAAGAGTAAACAAAAATCGATATATGCCAATCGCTGACGCTGAGAAAAACTGATTGAATCTAACCGCTGCACACCTGTTCCTTTGTTATTTTTACTGTTTTATCGTGCGTAGGGATATTCAAACACGAACTAACGCTGTTCGCCAGAGAGGATTGTTTCAACTTTGTCAGCATTGGCACTACTGACAATAACAAAGACTTTATCGCCAGCTTTCAACACGCTGGTCCCTTTCGCCACCAGCGGTACACTGTCTCGGTTAATCATTGCAACCACGGTATCGTCGGGTAATCCAAGTTGTTGGATTAACTTTCCAACTGACGGTGAATGTTCAAATAGTTCAAACTCAACAATATCTGCATTGACCTCGCCAATATTGGCTATCTCAGTTGCGCTCGCCACACCGGATGAGGTCTCTTCGATCAGTTTTAAGCGCCGCGCGGCAAAAGGTAAACTGGTGCCCTGCACTGTTGCCGATAGCAACACGACGAAGAACACCACATCAAAAATAATCTCTGCATGATCAAGTCCATACAGGAGCGGAAATATTGCCAGAATAATAGGCACCGACCCGCGTAATCCCACCCAGCTTATCAACGCGGTCTCGCGGCGATTAAAGCCAAACAATGCGACCACAGGCGCAACTGCTAACGGTCGGGCAATCACCACCAGCACCGCTGCGATTAACAGACTTTGCCACCATACCGACATTAACTCAGATGGGTTGACCAATAAGCCCAACACCACGAACATAGAAATTTGCGCCAACCAAGCCAGTCCGTCCATAAATAAAAAGGTATTCCGTTGATAGGTAAAGGGTTTATTGCCTATCATTACGCCGGTTATAAAGATGGCTAAAAACCCGCTACCATTCAGGTTGGCGGCCAGACCAAACGAAAGCAGCCCGCACATGGCAACAAACACCGGGTAAAGCCCTGCCGTCATCAACTTTAATTTTGCCAACGCTCGGTTAACCACCCAGCCTATAAGCAGTCCCACCGCTGCTCCTACGCCCATTTGCGAAATAAACAACCCCACCATTTGCCAACCGCTCACCTCTGGGTTTTGGATATAGGTAAGCAGGCTAATGGTTAAAAAGATGGCCATGGGGTCGTTGGATGCCGACTCGATTTCCAAGGTTGAGCGTAAACGCTGATTAATCTGGATCCCCGCGTTACGTAACACCGAAAAAACTGCAGCGGCATCTGTTGAGCCGACAATTGCACCGAGAAGCAAACCTTCCACAATACTTAACGGCAAAATTAAACTGGCAATCGCCCCGGTAATAACCGCGGTACCGACGACACCATAGGTGGCTAGCACTGATGCGGGCTTCCAGACTGCCTTAATAGACCGCAAAGAGGTTTGCAGCCCGCCATCAAACAAAATAAGCGCCAGTGCGAAAGTACCCATGGTATGGGCCGCACTGGCATTATCAAAGGCGATATTTCCCGGTCCGTCTTCACCGGCCAACAGACCCACAGCAAGAAACAACACCAGTACTGGAACGCCAATCCGGGGCGACAGATTACTGGACAAGATGCCTGCAAGGGTCAGCAATGCACTGATAAGTATGAGTTGGTCGACGAAAAACATAAGGTCCTTTTCTAATCAATTCAAAGTGGTCATCAGGGAATATGCGCTAATTGCTGCTGAATCTCTTCCGCAGTTGGTTTTAACTGGGCCTTCCCTGCCTTTGCTCTGCGTTGTCCCAGCCAGACCAGTATAGGTGCAGCAACGAATAATGTAGAGCTGGTACCGACAACCACGCCAAACAACATGGGCAAGGCAAAGCTGGCAACGGCATCACCACCGTAAATGGCCATAGGTAACAAAGCTAACACCGTTGTAACGGAGGTAAATAAGGTACGGGTCAGGGTCATACCAATAGCCTGATTGACGGCATCTTTAATAGTAAGATCAGGGTCTGCGCGTAACAGTTCCCTGACCCGGTCAAATACCACCACCTTATCGTTAATCGAATATCCTAATAGTGCCAGTAGCGACGCCACCGCGGTGAGATTGAACTCGACCCCTGATAAAGCGAAAAAGCCGATCGTTTTGGTCAAATCCAGGCCAATAGTCATGATCGTTGCTGCGGCAAAATGTGATTCAAAACGAAACCACAAGAATAATAATGTGCCCGAACCGGCAATCAATAAAGCCAAAATGGTCAGGTCAGCAAAGTCGCCACTGACACGAGGGCCTACAGCATCAACTTTTTCGAAAATAACCTCGTCATCGGCCGACAGCAGCACTTGCTGAATTTCAGTCACTTGGGCTGACGGGTTATCTGAGGTTGCTGCTCGTAGTAAAAACCTCCCCTCTTCGTTGGTTTGCTGAATGGATACCTGAGCATCAATGGAGCTGGTCGCTGCGCGAACATCCTCCAGTTGCAGGCTACTGGTGCGCATATCGATCAGCGTTCCACCAGTAAAATCAACGCCATAGTCGAGTCCGGGGCTAAAAAACAAACTAACCGAAGCCAATGAGAGCATTGCTGATAGTATTAACCCCGCTTTGCCAGCTCCGATAACGTTTAGGGGAGCGGTTAACTCAGGTCTGAGTCTTTTCCAACCCTGCATAGGAATCGAAGACTTACCTGTACGGTTAACCACCGCTGACATAAACAATCGGGTTAGCGCCGTGGCGGTAAATAAACTGGTGACTATGCCTAACGCAATGGTGGTCGCGAACCCCTTAACCGGGCCGCTGCCAAACAATAACAGCAGGCTGACAGCAATCAAGGTGGTGACATTCGAGTCTATAATGGTTGCAAAGGCTTTATCAAAGCCCAGTTTTAACGCTCCTTTGGCGCTTCTGCCCCGTTTTAGCTCTTCGCGTATCCGCTCGTTAATCAAGATATTGGCATCGACAGCCATACCAATCGTTAAGATGACGCCGGCGATCCCGGGCAAGGTTAAGGTAGCTCCCAATAATCCCAGTAATGAAAAAAGCAGTGCAATATTAATTACCAAGGTCGCACTGGCAATCAGGCCCCAACGTCCGTATAACGCCACCATAAATCCCAACACTAATAGTGCACCGGCCACACCCGCAGTGACCCCCATGGCGATCGCATCGCTGCCCAAATCGGGGCCAACAGTGCGCTCTTCAACAATATCCAGCGGCACGGGTAAGGAGCCTGCGCGCAACATTAAGGCAACATTATGGGCTTCCTGAAGCGTGAAACTACCACTTATCTCTCCTCGCCCTCCGGGTATTTCAGAGCGAATAACCGGCGCAGTCACAACCTCATCATCAAGCACAATTGCCAACACCCTGCCAATATTTTCCCGCGTCATGTCAGCAAAGATAGCTGCGCCCTGGCGATCGAACTGAAAGTTTACCACTGGCTGGCCGGACTGGCTGTTGAACACTCCCTGCGCATCGGTAATGTGTTCGCCTTGAAGCGCAACATGCTTTTCTAACGAATAAACCTTACCTTTTGCATCTTTCACCTCAATGACAGCTTGACGGGTGCCGGTTTCAGCCTGCCAGTGAAATGTCATCTTCGCAGTAGTGCCTAATAACGCCTTAACTGACGCTGGATCACTGACTCCTGGCATTTGCACCAAAATAGCATCTTTACCCTGTTTGGAGATATCCGGCTCTACCAGGCCGCTTTCATCCAGGCGTTTACGCACGACTTCAAGACTGCGGTCGATGGCGTCGGCCAATAGCCAATTTTGATACGCTTGATTAAAGGTAAAATGGATAGCTGCGCCATCGATTCTAAGGTCGAAAATAGCCAGCCCTTGATTACTCTGGTTAACCTCTTTAATGACATTTTTTGCCGCACTCAGATCGCTGGCTTTTCTCAGCGACAGCGTAAAACCATTGGAGTCAGAGTGCGTAATTGGGTGGTAATAAATGTGTGCTTTGCGCAACGCGTCCGTCAGTAACGCTTTTTGATCGTCGAGTGTATCTGCAAACAATGCTGCTTTGTCCGCTTGAAGCAACAAGTGAGAGCCACCTTGAAGATCAAGTCCTAACGATACCGCTTGCGAGGTATACCAGCTTGGCAATTGCTGCTGTACAGACTGAGGTAGCACCCCGGGCAAAGAAAACAACAAGCCGAGTAACGCGATCAGCACATAGGCTACCCCGCGTGGAGAGAATTTTTTCATGATAATTTCCTGTAATTTAAAAACGATAAGTGTTTAAAACGCAGGAAATTGCGGCGGGCCTCGGGCGTCAAAGTGAATAGAAAATGCCCACACAGTGGACAAGCCTGTTGGAATAGCTACTGAGCCCTGGAGCGCTGGGAGCTGTTGCCATAACTGCGCGGCGGCGTCTTCGAATTCAGCGGTGGGAGGGGCGTTCTCGTCTCTTAAATCAGTGACCTGGCGCGATAACACTGCACGCTGTTCAGGTTGGGTGGCGACATTGACGCGACTAGCGTCGGAGAACCAAGCCGGCTCGTTGCTCTCAGTAGCAATCGCAAGATTTGCAGACAGCACAGTGCTCATTAATAACAAGATTAACGAGTTTAGAATGCGTTGTGCGCTGCCGGTGAAAGCCATGAATTACTGGGGCCTGAGTCGATATTAACAGAGATATGGGGTTGATTTGGCTAAATGCAAGTCGAAAGCATCGGCTTAGGTGTTTCTTTCCAATGCGATATGCGCCAGTTTACGCCGATAAACGCTGATACTGTGATCGGATAAAATGGCACGCCAAAAGGGTAACTTGTTATTTAAAATTCCTTTTAAACGATAATAATAATCAACGTAAAACAACAATTTAGCTTTATCATACTCACCATCTCTGACGTTAGTCAGGTAACGCATGTCTCCCCCATGCAAATAACCGTCAAAGTGCTTCATTAAATACGCCTTAGCATGAACACCCACAACGGGCACATAGCCCGCCAGCTTAGCCAGCGCCGTGATGCCTAAGGATTTCGGTGGCACCGTAGTGACACCATCGGCGGCATTGACGACACGGTAAACCGGGGTTTTCATTGTTGATAACCAAGTATCGTCTGCGACCCGAGGCGAGCCGTAGGTGTAACACGCCGCGTTGCCACCCTGATGGGTAATCCGTTTTGCTGCAACAGTGGCTAGCGCGCCACCCAAGGAATGCCCCGTGATAAATAGCGGTAATTTAGCAAAATCCGGATGTTGCAGATCATCGGCTATTTGCTGCTCTACGCAGGCCAAAGCGCGCTTGAAACCTGCATGTACCCGTCCCCCAGTTTCACAAGGTATTAAGTTTGCTTTGGCGTCAGCTTTGATATCTTTCCAACAATCGGCTTCCGTGCCTCTGAATGCCAATACCAGATAGTTATCCGTTTTTATTAAGATTGCCTGAGATCCCCGTGCATCGTAAGTTCGCTCTAATTTAGCGTTTAACTTGATGATATCGTCGGTTAACCATTGTTTTTCTTGTTTATGGTCGTAACTAAAGCTATCTATGATTTGCAACAGCATGGACACTTTTGGCCGTGTCTGCGGACTCACTCTGTCGAGCAAACGGTGCAATCGTTGCTCTTGCTCGATGGAATAAAACGGAGGATTAAAGCGTCGATAGGCGAGCTCCGAGAAACATGCCATCAGCCATGCCGTTCGATCGCTGTATGCACGCCGGTGTAGTGGCAATTGTTTATCAAGAATCGACTGTCGCTGTAGGTGCTCGGCCGCTTGCTCAAATATACTGGTCACTTGATTAGCCGTCAGAGTAAGTCGAAACCTAACGCGCCGTTCACCGCATCCTGCAGCACACTGAAGGCACTCATTAGCGCTTGTTCAACCGCCAACAAGCCCAGTCCTTCCACCGTTAACAGCACTGCCCTGCTAGCATTCCGCTGAATTTCGTGGTGCAAGCGGGCCTGTTCATTCGTTATCTGACCCGTCACCTTGAGTTTTTCAATCATGACAAAATTTTCGGCCAACTTCTTTGCTTCGCTACTGGCGTATTCTTTGGTGTCGGGCCATTTATCCGACAAAGATTGTTTAAAGGCTGCGAGCATTTGTGCAGCTAGTTGTGAGGCATCCAAGCTCATGTTCGTTGCTCCTAATCTGATTCACGCTGTTTGGCGATTTCCAGCTTCAAAATAGCGCCGTAGTGGATATCCAGAGAATTTTTAAGATCCGCGATTTGCGCTTCACTAAAACAACCTAATTGATGCAGTTGCTCTATCGCACCAATGCTTTGCTGCAATCCTTGAATTTGAGCTATGGTCAAACTGTTGTTCGCGCGGGCAAGGTTACGTAGTGCAAGTGCGTCTATTTCAACCCTTAATCCATCATAAAAGGCTTGATGGGAAGCATAGCCGCATTCAGCTTCACCTTTGATGGGAATGGTGTGGAAAAAACCTGAGGTCTTTTTGTGTAAGGTGCTGACCAATTCATCCGTGGTCGCATCGTAGTCACTCACGCGCGTGATGGTACAAGCAGTTAGCGTGGTAACAACCAGTATTAAAACGGTTCGGTGGCAATAAGCAAAGGGAGTCATGGTTAGCATCCTTGTATTAACTATCACATCGCATCCACTGCAGCGATAAGCCAACCTAAGCATAACGCCTGTTTAATTTTTAAACAAATCCGACAAGCGTCGGGTTTTAGTGGAAGCCTGTATCTATATCCAGTATATTTGTCCTTTTAGACTGACCGCACAGGGCGAATGCAGGACATCCAACTCCCATCAGATTATTACCTCAGCAATTTCGAGTTTGTTGCACACTGGGTAGAACAACGCTACGAGTCGGTTGTCTCTGCGACAACAAACGACTTTTTGCAGCGCTATTATCAGCTCGACAAGCCTTCGCGCTGCTTACTGTTGCGAATGGCATTACGCAAAGGGATTTTCTTTCGTTTAGACAAGCTCAATTACAGTGAAATCAGAGATATTAACAATGCAAGCCAACAACTGTGCGAAGCCGGCCTTGTCAGTGAAAACCCCGAATTGGATCTTACTCAACTTGCTTTGTTGTTAACCAAACATGAGCTCTGTCAATTGCCGGTGGCGCAACAACTGCAACTTTCTTCGTCACAGCCTAAACAACAGATCCTCGACGCTTTAGATCAGTTTGCGAATCAGCCTACACCCTGGCTGCACTGGACCAACAATCAATTTGGCTCATTACTGAGGCTCGAAATCCAAAGTGCGCTCGATGAACTGATCCTATTGTTTTTCGGCAACCCCTACCAAAATCTGAGTGAGTTCGTGTTACAAGATTTAGGCCTTACCCGCTTTGAACAATACAATATCAGCCCTCAGCATTTAGCCATCAGTGACAGCAAAGATCTGCTCGACTACCAGCATATCATTGCCTTACGCGAACAATTAAACGACGTCGTTGATGCGCAGGGCTTAACTGAGCTAACCACGCAATTGCCGTTAAAAGACTTGCGGTCATCAATGCAGCGAAAGCAGTCGCGATTGATCAATACACTGGCTTATAAACTGGAACAACAGGGGCTATTTGATGAGGCATTACGACTTTATCCATTATCTGACCTGCCACCAGCCAGGGAGCGGTGCGCAAGAGTGCATGAACGTCTTGGCGACTATACCGCAGCCTGGCACCTGGTTGATAACATGCTTGCCAACCCTGTCAGTGAACAAGAACAGCTGGCAGCACAAAGAATTGCCAAGCGATTGGCCAAGCATACCGGGCGACATACTCAGCTAACGCCCCGGTTTGCCCCACATCGCAGCGACCTGTGCCTGCTTATCCAGCGGGATTTGGCTGATGCAAAGGTAGAAGAACTCGCCAGGCGTTGTTACGATCGTAAAGCGACGCCATGCCTGCACAGTGAAAACCAGTTATTTAATAGCGTATTTGGGTTGTGGGCCTGGGATGCATTATTTGCAGATGTCAGCGGAGCCTTTAGCCATCCTTTTCAGATGGCGCCGAGCGATTTATATCACCCTGATTTTTATCCCAAACGCCAACCCATATTCGATAAGCTCTGGAAGCTAAGCGATAGCGCTTTTGTGACGTTAATCAAGCAGCGTTTCACACAGAAAAACGGCATTAGTAATCGTTTCGTCGATTGGCGTTACCTCACTGAGGATAAACTCGAATTGGCCCTGCAATGTATTTCAGCTGACTGTTTTACCCGTATCTTCAAGCGCTTTTTATTTGATTTAAAAAACAACCGTAACGGCTTGCCTGATTTGATCCGTTTGTATCCGCAACAACAAAGCTTCGAGTTGATTGAGATAAAGGGTCCGGGCGATACCTTGCAAGACAACCAGCGCCGTTGGCTAGCGTATTTCCAGCAGCATAATATTGCCGCAACTGTGGTGCACGTGACCTATCAGGAACCGAGCCCGTGAAGGTTAGTGTTACCAACTTAGCCCGCTTTGCTGCCAGACAGGGTGATCTCACACGTCAGTTTAATCCCGCTGTGAGCTCAGCTGATGGCCAGGAAGCTCACCTCAAGGTGCAGCATAACCGCTGCGCCGACTATCAGGCAGAACTAGCACTCAAAGGTTTTTTCGACGGTATTGAACTGTCAGGTCGGACTGACGGCTACGATCCCCGGGCAAAGTGTATAGAGGAGATCAAAACCTGTTACGGCAATGCCAGCAGGATCCCTGCCAACCAGAGCTCGGCACACTGGGCGCAGGCAAAACTCTATGCCTGGTTGCAAAGTTGGCGGCTTAACCTCACCCGGATAACAGTGGCGGTTATCTACTATGATTTGAATAAAGAGCGTGAACAACGTCACGAGCAACAATTTGACCGTGTTGAACTCGACGAGTTTTGTCATCAGCTATTGCGTCGTTATCGCACCTGGATGCAACAGCAAAGAAACCGGCAGCAATTATTAGTTGCACAGCTGAAGGCAATGGCGTTCCCCTATCCGCAGATGCATCATGGTCAGCGCATCATGTCAGAGTCGGTATATAAATCCATTGCCAGCTCAGACACCTTACTTTGCGAAGCTCCAACAGGCACTGGCAAAACGCTGGCTAGCCTGTTTCCCGCCTTAAAAGCTAAGGGCCATAATTTTACCGATAAACTGTATTTCTTAACACCTAAGCAAACCGGTCAGCAACCGGCGATCGACACTTTGAAGCAATTGACCAGCAGCGCCGATCTCAACCAGTTACGTAGCTTGCAACTCAGTGCTCAGGAGCGCATATGCCTGAATGATCAGGTGTACTGTGACGCTGCTGTTTGCCCCTATGCCGAAGGCTTCTATGACAAACTCAAGCAGGTGCGCGAGCAGGCAGCCCTGTGCACCATGCTGGACATTGAAAGTTTGCAATCATTAGGCCGGAAATATCAGATTTGCCCTTATTATCTGAGTGTAGAAATGGCGCGCTGGGCCGATGTCATTATTGCTGATGTAAATTATTACTTTGATAACAGTGCCCTGCTCTGGTCACTTTGCGCAGAGAACAATTGGCGGGTCAGTGCCTTAATTGATGAATCACATAATTTAGTCTCCCGCAGCCGAGATATGTACAGTGCAGAGCTTGACCGACAAGCCTTGCTTGACGTTAAGCCACTCGCGAAAGGCAAGGTCAAAGCCGCTTTAAACCGCATCAATCGCCTTTGGTTAAACCTTTATACCTACCAGAGCGATTACCAAACATTGGAGAACATTGAGGAGAGCCTGTTATTAAATATGCAGGACTTCATTCGACAAACCACGTTGTTGTTACAACAAGAAGTCGATAATCAACTCCCTCCTGCGTTGTTAATACAGTTCTATTTTAACGTGATGCGCTTTTATGAACTGCTCAGCAACAGGCCATGTGATGGATCCGACGAAGATGCCATTCTGGATTGGCAGCCGGGTCATCGCCGGCGCGGACGTTTGGCGATTCGCAATGTGATCCCGGCCCGACAGCTTCAGAAGCGTTTTGAACAGCTGCAAGGGTGTGTGCTATTTTCCGCCACGCTGCAACCCTTTGACTATTTCCAGTCATTGTTAGGCGTTCCCCAAGCTAAGTTACAAAGCGTGCCTTCGCCATTTTCTTCACAGCAATTAGCGGTTGGTTGGCACCCTAGCCTTGCAATGACGTACCAACATCGGGAACACGCAATTCAACCGATCTGCGACATTATCCTGAAACGTCTGCGCCATTCGCCCGGCAATGCGATCGTATTTTTACCCAGTTATGCGTTTATGCAACAGTTGCTGGAGGTATTGGCAGCGCAAATAAGCCAAAATGAGGTAAAGGTAATCGCCCAGCAAACTGGGATGGATCAGCATCAGCGTCAAGCCTTTATCAATCACTTCTACAACCACAACAATGTGCTGGCCTTTGCGGTTTTAGGTGGCATTTTCGCTGAGGGAATTGATTTAACTGGCGATGCGTTGCGCGGGGTGTTTATCGCCACGCTGGGCTTGCCTCAATTGAACCCTGTTAATCGTGCTTTCGAACAACGCATGCAACAACGCTTTGGCAGAGGCTACGATTACACCTACGTATATCCCGGATTGCAAAAGGTGGTTCAAGCCGCTGGACGAGTAATTCGAACGGTAAACGACACTGGCTATCTGGAGTTACTGGATCAACGATTTTGCCGCCCCGATATTCAGCGGCTGTTTCCACGCTGGTGGACTCAGCATAATTAGCTTACAGATGTAAGCTATAGCTCATGTTCTTTTAACCAGTCATTCAACAGCTTAATTTGCCCGCATTTATAGGCTGCATAAGTTATGCGTAACGCATTATTGAGAATTTCACCGTCCGTCCAGCTGGTTTTTTCAGAGATTTGTTCGTAACACTTTAACCCCGCAGGGGTTACATAGCCCCGCACTTCTTTGTTGCCTTTATTTTTCTGACGTTCGCGGAAACGTTTCTGTTTTTCTGCGTTGGGGTTGCTAGTTTTACTCATTTTGTCACATACCTGATACATCTGATGGTTACAGTGTACTAAATATCCCGTTTTTCAGCAGCCTAAACCTAAAAAGTCACTGCTCAGAGTTGTTTAGCGTACAAGTGTTCGCTAAATTGGCATCACCTAATAACAACAGTGCTAACTATGACAGAACAACAACACAGTTTTACCCGTGAAGATTTACTCGCTTGCGCCGATGGCAAAATGTTCGGTGAGGGAAACAGTCAATTACCCGCGCCTAACATGTTAATGATGGATCGCATCACCGAAATTTATGCTGAGGGAGGTGAACACGATAAAGGATATATCGTTGCTGAACTCGACATAGACCCCTCATTGTGGTTTTTCGACTGTCACTTCAAAGGTGACCCTGTGATGCCCGGATGCCTCGGTTTGGACGCAATGTGGCAGCTAGTTGGCTTTTTCCTTGGTTGGTCTGGTGGTCCCGGAAAGGGCCGTGCGTTAGGTGTAGGTGAAGTGAAGTTTACCGGTCAGATTTTACCAAGCGCCAAAAAAGTCACGTACAAAATCCAAATGAAGCGTGTGATTAAGCGTAAGCTCTTTATGGGCATGGCTGATGGTGAAGTCTATGTTGACGGACGCTTAATCTATCAGGCAAAAGATTTGAAAGTAGGATTATTTCAGGACACTAGCCAGTTTTAAGGTTGCAGATATTGAAAAGCCACCGTCAGGTGGCTTTTGTTCGGTCTACAGCTTAGTGTAACCATCGCTACGGTCAGCCATAGCCTCGCGCCAACCTCCCAACCACTGAGAGCGGCTTTCTACGGTAGAATATGGACAGATTTCTTTTGAACGACCCGAGATGCCTGCTTGATACCCTTTTGAATGGGCTCTGGAAAGTTTATCGCGTTTTTGTCTTTTCATTGATTACCTCGTCCTTTTTTATGAAGAAAGGTGTGACCTAGTTAAACGTCACCCTTCTTAGATATGTGATCCTGATTAAAGGTTCAATAGGATAATCATTGCGTCTAGCCAATAGCCCTGTATCTGGCTGAATTTCTTTATCATTTTTCTTACATCTTTTTGTAATAAAAATGTCGCTTTTAATGCTAATTGACTGCTGGTCAGTCAGCTTGAAAAACCCATGAGCTAACTGACTTTAAATTTTAGCCAACTAAAAAAGCCGGTCATTTCTGACCGGCCTTAGCATCTTTTTGGCTTTGTTCAGCGTCTATCGCCTTCTTAAGCGTAACATTAAGCCTGTAGCCAATAACGCCAACCAAGACATGCTGCCGCCCTGACGCTCCTGAAAGGGCTCATCATCGCTGCAATCTTCAATACTGCCACCTGGTACTGGGACTAACTTTACAGCAACCGTGGTCGATTCTCGCTGAGGGCTGCCATCGTCATTGGTGACCGGGTTACCATTGATATCGAGAATATCTTTGTAGGTTAACGCTGTCGCGAAGATAACACCGTTATCATTAATGTCGTTGGCCTGAACAATATCATAGGCAGAATCACATGCCAGTAAGTCATTCACACGCTGGAAGCTGTCCTCATCGATATCATAGATAAAGCCACTTTTCGCACGCGTTGAACTCAGCGACGCTTCAATTTCCGCATCACCAACGATTTGATTGTTATTGTTGATGCCGCGGGGGGTAGTAGAAGAGCTTTGGAAAAAACCCGTGATGGTGGTTGCCTGAGCGTCTTCCATATCATAAACAAACAATTTAGAACGAGCGCTACCACTTAGGTAAGTGTAACCAATTCCCATTACCTTACCATTATCATTAATCCCCAACGCACGGCTAGAGTAAAATGATTGTTGATCACCAATTGCTGTGGTGCCCTGATCGTCAAACACAACGGCCATCGTTTGTACTGAGTTGGTCGGTATAATGCGTTCAACTTCCGGACCGGTATAAATACCTACCGAGTCGCCGACAACCACACCATTATTATTAACGTCATAAGCATTGGTGGTCAGACGAATGTTTTCCAGCTCAAAACTATCAGGATCTGAGAAGGTCGAGCGCGCTTGTTCGGCGGTAATTAGGGGGTCAAAAGTGACGCGTTCTTCAACTTGAAGCTGGTCATTGATCTTCCACAATGTCGCGCTACTTTCGAAGCTGGCAGCACTGACAAGATTCTGCAAGCACAATGCAACCGGTTGGTCGCCCCGTGTTTCATCATCTTCGCAATTCTCAACACTATCCAGAAACGCTGGCATTGCCCGTCCTGCAGATGAACCGACAACCCAACCATTGTTATTAATGCCGTTCACAGCACTAAAACCACCGGCTGTATCTACCGACGAGGTCAGTGGCACAACCGTATCGTCAACCTGCACGAAACCGCGAATAAAAAAGTCACGGATCTGCAGGTTAAAGGTCACATCGCTGTCAGACGTATACGGCTGAGTAGTGTAAGAGCCATTACTGCTTCCAATTATCCAGCCATTGTCATTGATATCCGCCACCTGTGTATCCGCGCTGCGACTGTAATCATTAAAGTCCGGATTGATGATATCCAACCCGATGACCGGATCACTGCCGTTATCGTCGCCTGTTACACTCAGGTAATTGGCGAACTTCTGTGTCGAGTTACCCCCGGTTGTGCGCAGATAGTTGTATAGAAAAATTCGGTCTTCATCGCTGATATTGCCCGCTTGTACCGCTTCTACGTCAACGTTGTCACTGATCGTGGTATTGTCAAAATCTAACAGTGAGACATCGATTTGAGGATGGAATGGCGTATCCAGTATGGCAACCACTTGTCCTTGGTTATTAATCGCTTTAGCGAAAGTACGGTTCGCACCATCATTGACGGGCAGTTCCACCACCTGATAAACGGCGGCTTGGGCACTGAATGAGGCGGCGATTAGCGCTGATAAAGGGGCCAGCCTGGTTTTTTTCATTGTTATTCCTGTTACTACTCTTGCAACTGTTCTAATTCATCCCAGCGTTGATAGGCATCAGATAAGTTGGCTTCCAATTGAGCCAGTTTGTCGAGTATTGCCTGTGCATCACTGGGATCTTGCTTAAAGAATTCAGGTTGATTGACCTGTTCTTGTAATTCATTTATTTGAGTTTCCAACTGCTCTATTTGTTCAGGCAGTTGTTCTAACTCTAATTTTGCCTTGTATGATAACTTCTTCCCACGCTTTGGAGAAGACTTCGCGCCTGCGGTTGGACTCGCGTCAACAGCAGAAGTTTCATGTTTTTTCTCATGTTTTTGCTTATCTTCGTACCATTGTGCGACATCCTGATAGCCACCAACGAACTCGCGTATGCGGCCCTGCCCTTCAAAGAACAGACATGAGGTCACCACATTATCAACGAACTCCCGATCGTGACTCACCAACAAAACGGTACCAGAATATTGACCTAGCACTTCTTCAAGCAATTCCAGGGTTTCTACGTCAAGATCGTTAGTCGGTTCATCAAGAATCAGCAAATTACTCGGCTTAGCCAGTAGTTTGGCCAACAATAATCGATTCTTTTCACCACCGGAAAGTGCTTTGACCGGTACATTAATACGTTCAGGAGAAAATAAGAAGTCCTGGAGATAACTGATTACGTGTCTGGACTTGCCGTTCACCGTCAGTTCACGTTTACCATCAGCAATCGTATCGATCAGGGTTTTATCCGGGTCCAACTGGCTGCGATGCTGGTCAAAATAAGCCATTTCTATGTTGGTACCGCGTTTTATGTTGCCAGCTTGAGGTGCCAGTTCACCCAGTAACAGTTTGACCAAGGTTGATTTACCGCAGCCATTGGCACCAATTAGCGCAAGTTTATCGCCACGCTGGATCAACAAATTCAACTGTTTAACAATATCTTTTTGCTCAATTCGATAATCAAGCCCCTCGACTTCAAACACTGTCTTGCCTGATTTATTGCTGTCAACCAAGGTAACCTTAGCCTGTCCTTGTCGACCCCGACGCTGACGGTGCTCCTCACGCAAGGCTTTTAATGCCCTTACGCGCCCTTCATTACGTGTGCGACGAGCCTTAATACCCTGGCGTATCCAAGTTTCTTCCTGACTCAGCTTTTTATCGAACAAGGCATTTTGACTCTGCTCTACTTGCAAGTTCTGTGCTTTCTTCTCAAGATATTCGGCATAATTACCTGGATAACTGGTCAGGTGGCCTCGGTCCAAATCAACAATACGGGTTGCCAGATTGCGAATAAATGCCCTGTCGTGACTCACGAATACCACCGCACCGGGATATTCTTTAAGGGCATTTTCCAACCAGCTGATCATATCAATATCCAGGTGGTTGGTTGGCTCATCAAGCAACAGAATATCAGGATTTCTGACCAACGCTCTGGCCAGTGCGGCTTTGCGTCGCCAACCACCAGACCAGGTACTTAATCGCGCCTGACCATCCAGCTTAAGTTGCGTTAACACCTGCTGAATTTGCTGTTCAAGTTGCCAACCATTGTGATGATCCAACTGCTGCTGCAAACGTTCTAATTTCGCCAACTGCGCATCACTGTGATCACTAACCACAATCAGGCTTTGTGCCGCATAATCACTCAGTAACTGACCGACTTCAGCCAACTCTTCAGCCACATAGTCGAACAGCGTTTTATCGACAGATAATGGGGGATCCTGTTCCAAACGGGCAATTTTAATCTCTGCAGAAACAATTCTGTGGCCATCATCGAGGGCCATATCTGCGCCAATGACCTTTAATAGTGTGGACTTACCACAGCCATTCCTGCCGACCAGACAAATACGTTCCTGCGGCTGAATAACAAAATCAATTCCGTCCAGCAATGGCGGATGACCTAAACTCAAACTGGCATTTTTTAACTGCAGCAAACTACTCATCAATAAACTCAGCTAATTGAAAAGAATCAAACGGCCAACCCAATTCGCGGCCGTTCGAACGGTTTTTTAGTACTGGTATGCG
>CAXQZJ010000031.1:0-20857 GCA_964228145.1 Alteromonadaceae bacterium
GTTGCAAGGGCTTTGGGAGGTAACTCTTCAGTACCAATTTCGACTAACAGATTATCCAACTTCATTGTTAGTTTTGCTCCTTACACATAGGGAATCCAAGCGCTTCTCGCGCATCGTAATAAGCCTGGGCACAGGCTTTAGCCAGAGTGCGAACCCGCAAAATATAGCGTTGTCTTTCAGTAACAGAAATTGCGTGGCGCGCATCCAGTAAGTTAAATGCATGAGATGCCTTCATTACTTGCTCATAGGCAGGTAAAGGGAGGCCTTTCTCAATTAACATCTGTGATTCTTTTTCACACTGGTCGAACTCGGCGAACAATGCGCTTACATCAGCATGTTCAAAATTATATTTGGACTGTTCGACTTCGTTTTGGTGAAAAACATCGCCATAACTTACTTTACCCATAGGACCATCAGTCCAAACCAAATCATAGATACTGTCTACACCCTGAATGTACATGGCCAATCGCTCAAGACCATAAGTGATCTCACCGGTCACAGGCGCGCATTCAATACCACCGACTTGCTGGAAATAAGTAAACTGAGTGACTTCCATTCCGTTTAACCAAACTTCCCAGCCTAAGCCCCATGCACCAAGAGTAGGGGACTCCCAGTTGTCTTCTACGAAGCGAATATCGTGCACTAACGGGTCAAAACCTAATTCTCTGAGTGAACCGAGATACAGTTCCTGAATATTTTCAGGCGAAGGCTTTAACATGACCTGGAATTGATAATAGTGTTGCAGACGGTTAGGGTTCTCTCCATAACGGCCATCGGTAGGACGGCGGCAGGGTTGAACATAAGCACTGCTAATCGGTTCGGGGCCGATGGAGCGCAAAAACGTCATGGGGTGAAAGGTACCCGCTCCAACTTGCATATCCAGCGGTTGAATGATGACACACCCTTGGCGTGCCCAATAATCCTGTAAGGCCAGGATCAGTCCCTGAAAGGTCTTGATATCAAACTTTTGCATATGGCAACGTACTGCTTGCGAAATGGTGAAAAATACTGCGAAGTATACCTTTTGCGCGACATGCCTTGTAGGCAAAAATCAATAAAAACGAGGAAAATCCGATGCAAATGCCAATAAGGTGTCCTTGGCCCGGTCATGATCCCGTGTATCAGGCTTATCATGATAACGAGTGGGGCAGAGTGGAAACAGATTCTAAAGCGCTGTTTGCGAAACTATGTCTGGATGGTCAGCAGGCAGGTCTGAGCTGGATAACCATACTGAAAAAGCAGAAAAATTTTGAACAAGCGTTTTTTCAATTTGAACCCGAAAAAATCGCCCTTATGGGGGAGGCTGATGTTGATAAACTGATGACAAATAGCGGCATAATTCGTCATCGATTAAAAATTCAGGCAGTAATTAAAAACGCCCGTGCTTATCTGGAAATTGAACGCCAAGGGCAATCTTTTAGTGATTTTATCTGGCAGTTTGTTGAGGGTAAAACAATCTGCAACCGTTGGCACAGCATGGCAGAGGTACCGACCGAAACACCTGCATCGATTGCGATGTCAAAAGCGTTGAAAAAGGCCGGTATGAGCTTTGTCGGACCGACCATTTGCTATGCGTTCATGCAGGCTGTAGGTATGGTGAATGACCATTTAGTCAGTTGCCATTGTCATGCAGAGTGCGAGCAACACGCTAGACGCTGAAATGACTGAGTCTTTTTACTTCGTCTAAAATAGCGCTTTCTAACTCTGCTTCCCATTCACCACGCTGCAAATCCATTTTTAGCTTTTCACGTTTGTCCTGTTGTTTCCTGGCCTCATGGGTTGGCATGTCTTTTACCTTATCGTAAAGGGCATGTAATGCCGGATAGGAGCCTCGATAGTCAGGTTGCGGTAGAATAGGGATCGCATCGAGTAAAATGCATAAACGAATACTACCCTCAGACAAATCGCACTGTTGCTGACTTACTGCCAGAGCTATGGTCTGAATGCTCTCGGTGATCTTATCAATGCGAGATTGACGCGCAGCCCGTTGCCGTTGAGTTTGTCGATACAGTTGATATAACAAATAACCGGCGTACAGCGTTAAACCTGCAATGATCGCAACAGCGAGTGTGATAATTGCATAGTACATTATTTAAATTCATCCAAATTACTGCGCTCAAATTTAGCCAGCAAATCCGGCTCTTGTTGTTGCGCTGATTGCTCTTCCTCCGGGTTTATACCAAGCAACTGGCAAAGTTGTTTATGCCTCTTTAACCGGCCATCGACGTAAGCTTGTTCTTCGGCGCTGATTCGCTTGCCTGCATCTAGCTTATCTAACAGGCTGTCCAAACGTGAATCATTCTCGATGGCATCCAATTCTTGCTGAGGAGAAAAGAATTTGGGCTTCGCAGGCTTATTTGTACGAGACGCGGTTGTTGCGGTTAGAGAAACCGGCTTTTTACTGCCGACTCTGGGATCAGCGGGAGCACGCTTGACGGCTTGCTGGTTTTTTTTGGTCTGGCCCTCTGTTTGTTTATTTCCGGCAGGCTTGCCTTTTTTCTTGCGCACACGCTCGGTAGGCGCGGGACGCTGACGCTCGTCCTTGGGGACGCTGCGAACTCCAATTAATCCGACTTTGCGAGACTTTTTACGTTTTGGCATTGTTTAACCTGAAGTTAAGGGGCTGATACTGCTATTTTACGTGGACTATGGCGGTTAGGCGAGTTTTTGCATCAATACCACATCATTACTAATGATTTTCAGCTTTAGACCATCCCGGGACGCTAAAAATGCAAAGGTATTATCGCTGAAAAAGCTCACATGAGTTGGATCATTCTTATAGTGCCAGGTTGAAAAACGTTGCTTGTCGATCACCCGCTTCGTCATGATTCCCAGCCAACCTTTGGGCTTAAGCATTTGCATCCATGACGACCATTCTCGTTGCGGTCGATGAAAATGTTCAATCGCTTCACTACAGCTAATGAAATCATAAGTTTGTAGCAAAACCTCTTTATCATTGGCGTAAAAGGGATCGAAGACCGACATGCGATGGTTGCCAAGTTTGGTCAATAAGTTTGCCAGTAATGGCGTGGGGCCACAGCCAAAATCCAACCCATGACTATTTTCTTCAAGGTGAAGATTCAGGGGATCAGCTAAGCGCGATAGAAATTGTTGATAGCCGGGATCTTCGGCCTGATTTTGGTGTAAATCGTACTCGTTTTTTTCTGCCACAGCATCCGGCAAGGTGGACGGTTCTACAAACACCAACTCACATTGCTGGCATTGAAGGTAAGAGCGTCGCCTATCTTGATGATAAGCTTGAATGTGCGAATGAAGACATAATGGACATGACATGGGCAAAGGGTATCAACAGATAAAGAAAAAGGCGACCCTTGGTCGCCTTTCTTTAAACGTAGTGCCTTGTGACACTTCTCCCATTACCAGTCCCTAGAAACTGACAACTGCCTTCTCTTTTTATTGTTGTTTACGAAGTTTTACGCTTCACTTTTTGTTTTTGATTACGAAGCTAACTTTTATTTTTATTGGTCTTCCTGACGCTTTATTGTTCATCCTGAAAACCGTGGATAACCCACATTTAGCGCACGAGCCCGGCCTTCCTGGCTGGTTATTATTCGTGTCATTGTTTTAACGCAGCCCAGAATACAGCAAAAAAATTTATTTACAACTTTTTTACAAACAAAATGACCGCCAGTCATTAAAATAATTCAATTATTTCGATGAAGCAACAAAAAAGCGGCATGTAGCCGCTTTCTTTTAATAATTTTCTGCTGGTTAGTACAAACCGGAAAGGAATTTTGACAGCAGTTCGATATCTTCATCAGACAAGCGTTTAGCAACGTCTCGCATCATGCCGTTCATATCATTGTTGCGCTGGTCGTCACGGAATTTCTCCAGCTGTCCCTTGATATAGGCTGCATGTTGTCCGCTGATATCCGGAAACTTGGCTGTACCTACACCATTTCCGCGGGGGCCATGGCAGGCAGTACAGGCAACAATACCTTTTTGCTCGTCACCACCTTGATACAATTTCAGCCCGGCTTCCACCAAATCTTCCGGCGCTTCACCGCCTTGTTCTTCTTGTTGCGAGTAAAAGGCAGCGAGATCTGCGATGTCTTGGTCTGATAAATTAGCAGCCTGAGCACTCATCACCGGGTCATAACGACCTTCTTCACCACCGGTTTTTGCTCCTTGACGGAAATCGTGGAGTTGTTTGGCAATATAACTCTCATGTTGGCCGGCAATCTTGGGGTAGATATCTACCATGGCATTCCCATCCTGACCGTGACACGCTGCGCAGGTCATGGACTTTTCTTTACCTGCTTCAGGATCTCCGGCAGCCACTGCCTGAAAACCCAGACCTGATGTCACCAACAACAGTAGACAGAGTTTCTTCATATATTGCTCTCTTTACACTGATACAATTTCATTAGGGATATTGTACACATTTAGCCGTTAAGGAAAATATATTCCCGTTTTTTTGTAAGGTTTTATCTGTAAAACCGCCGCTAAAGTGACATTCATATAGTAGAATTCGCCTGATTAACCAAAAAATTGGAGTAAACGTGAGTTATTTTAGCCAGGCTAAGTTTGAGATCAGCGCCCCCGACATCAGTCATTTGCCCCATGACACGGGTATTGAAGTAGCTTTTGCTGGTCGTTCAAATGCCGGAAAGTCGAGCGCATTAAATACGTTGACGCGACAAAAAAACCTGGCTCGAACTTCTAAAACACCGGGGCGAACTCAAATGATTAACGTATTTGAGCTGGCTGAGGATCAGCGTTTAATCGATCTTCCCGGTTACGGCTTTGCTCAGGTTCCTCTGCAAATGAAGAAAAAGTGGCAAAAAGCCCTGGGCGAGTACTTGCAAAAGCGCAAAAGCCTAAAAGGACTGGTTGTGCTTATGGATATACGACATCCATTTAAAGACCTTGATCAAGAATTGATTCATTGGGCCGTGAGCAGTGACCTGCCGGTTTTAGCCTTGCTGACAAAAGCGGATAAATTGAAATCTGGTAAACGTAAAGCTCAGTTAATGATGGCCAGTGAAGCTGCAATGGCATTTGGAGGGGATGTGCAGGTAGAGGCGTTTTCTTCACTGAATAAAATTGGTTTAGAAAAACTAGAGAATAAGTTGTTCGATTGGTTTGGGCTGACGGAAAAAAAAGACCCCATTACCTGACGGTGATGGGGCCACAATAAGGAGACAACTAGAAAAACACATTACACTCAGTAAGTCAGACGTCCTTTCCAGTAGATAGTTCCTTCCAATGCGCTAAAAATTGAAATTTTTTTTCAGGCATAAAAAAAGCCTCGGCAAATGCCGAGGCTTAAGCAAAGGTTTGATAGACAAAACATCTTACCTCTGTACCCTACAAACGAGATCATAGCGCACAGAATTAAGATTGCAACAAATTTTGGTAATAAACTTACAATAACAATCAGTCTTTGGCATTTATTCGCACTTTAAACAGCACTAACTGTTTAATTTTGTTGTTTTATTACATTTAGTGGGCTTCATCCCAGTTTTCGCCCCGACCTGCCTCAACCAATAAAGGCACATCCAGCTTGGCGGCATTTTGCATAATGTCGCAAATGGTTGCACTGTGTTGTTCGACTTTGTCCTGCTTGATTTCAAATACCAATTCATCGTGAACCTGCATAATCATGCGCACTTCATCGTTGTCCAGTGAGGTTATCCAGTCAGCCACGGCTAACATTGCCTTTTTGATGATATCGGCAGCTGTGCCTTGCATAGGTGCATTGATGGCTGCACGTTCAGCGCCTTTTCGCGCCGCGCCGTTCTTAGCGTTGAGGTCAGGAAGATATAAACGGCGACCAAACACGGTTTCAACATAGCCTGCTTGTTTGGCCGTTTCGCGGGTATTTTCCATGTAGGTCAATACGCCGGGATAACGTTCGAAGTACAAGTCCATATAATCTTGGGCCTCATAGCGAGGAATTCCCAACTGCTTTGACAGACCAAATGCAGACATGCCATAGATCAAGCCGAAGTTGATCGCTTTTGCGCTGCGCCGCTGATTGGTGGTGACGTCGTCAAGTGCGACATTAAATACCTCTGCGGCAGTAGCTTTGTGCACATCGAGGCCATCTCTGAATGCCGCTAACAAACCTTCGTCTGCAGAAAGGTGTGCCATAATACGCAATTCAATTTGCGAATAGTCGGCGGCGACGATTTGGTAACCCGGTGCAGCGATAAAGGCTTGGCGCACTTTTCTGCCCTCGTCGGTACGTATCGGTATGTTTTGTAAATTAGGCTCCGTTGATGACAGTCGCCCGGTTGCCGCTACAGCTTGATGATAAGAGGTATGGATGCGACCGGTACGGTGATTAATCATCTTCGGTAGCTTGTCTGTGTACGTTGACTTTAGTTTTGTCAGGCTGCGATATTCAAGGATTAACCGTGGCAGGTCATAGTCGTTAGCGAGCTCTTGTAAAACGTCTTCTGCGGTCGATGGTGCCCCTTTGGGGGTTTTTTTAATGATCGGTAAGGACAGCTTATCGAACAAAATTTCCTGCAATTGTTTGGTCGAGCCCAGGTTAAAGGGTTGACCTGCCATCTGATGAACTTGCTGTTCAAGTTCATTGATCCTTTTGGCTAAATCCTGGCTTTGCTGCAGTAAGCGCTGACTATCGACTAAAACACCTGTTTGCTCCATAGATGCTAATACGGGGATTAAAGGAATCTCGATATCTTTGAGGATATGTAGGGGCCCCGCTTGTTGCTGGAGCAACGGCCACAAATGTTTGTGGAGGCGCAGAGTTATATCAGCGTCTTCTGCGGCGTAGTGGGCAGCTTGTTCAAGTTCTATCTGGTTAAAAGTTAGCTGTTTGGCACCTTTACCGGCAATATCCTCAAACTTGGTCGTAGTGATGTCCAGCAACCGCTGAGCGAGGCTGTCCATATCATGGCGTCCGGCCGTGCTATTAAATATGTAGGACTCAAGCATAGTATCGAACTCTACGCCGGCCAGTTTGATGTCGTAATTGGCCAGGACGTTCATGTCATACTTTAGGTGCTGACCAACTTTGGCCACATCAGGGCTTTCTAATAGTGGCTTTAATTCGGCAAGCACCCATTCGCGGTCCAATTGCGCCGGCGCGTCAGGATAATCGTGAGCAAGCGGTATATAAACGGCCTCACCAATGTCTGAGCAGGCAGAGATTCCTACCAACTCTGCTTCCATGTAATTTAAGCTGGTGGTCTCGGTGTCAATCGCCAGAACCTCAGCTTTCTGTGCGTCAGCCAACCACTGTTGAAATGACGGCTTGTCCAAAATAGTTCGATAATTGACATCGACACTTGGCGTTTTGCTTTTTGCCGGAGTTTCGCCGCCAGCTAGGTTCGCCTCTGCCTCGTCGCGCCAGCGTTTAAATTCGAACTCGCTGAACAACTCATAGAGCGCTTCATGATCAGGTGCCGTAGGCATTAAACTTTGTACTGTACAATCTAACTGCACATCAGTCTTAATGGTAGCGAGCAGGTAACTGAGCCTGGCTTGCTCTTCAAACTCGGCCATTTTCGTCGCCATTGTTTTTGCGCCGCGAAACGACAGAGTTTTAATTTGGTCTAAATTTTGATAAATCGCGTCGATGCCACCAATACCCTGTAGCATGCCGAGTGCTGATTTATCGCCAACGCCCGGAACCCCGGGGATGTTGTCAACTTTGTCGCCTTTAAGCGCGAGAAAATCGATAATGAGTTCTGGGCCGATACCGAACTTTTTGATAACACCCTCACAATCCATGATGGAATTATCCATGGTGTTGATCAGTGTCACGTGATCATTGACCAGCTGGGCCATGTCTTTATCGCCGGTACTGATCAAGGTGGCTATGCCAGCTTGCGACGCCTGTTCTGCTAATGTGCCGATCACATCATCGGCCTCTACACCGCTTTCAACGATTAATGGCAAGCCCATGGCGCGGATGATCTTGTGTAACGGCTCAATTTGGACCCTCAGATCATCTGGCATGGGCGGCCTATTGGCTTTGTATTCCTGATATATGTCGTCACGAAAGGTTTTGCCCTTGGCATCGAATACAACTGCCATATGGCTGGGGTGGTATTGATTGACCAAACTTTTAAGCATATTGACGACGCCAAAGATGGCATTGGTAGGGTGTCCAGCCGAGGTAGAGAGTTCACGAATGGCATGAAAAGCGCGAAACAGATACGAGGATCCATCGACCAAAATAAAGGGGTTATCGGCGATTTTTTTCATCTTGAAGTACATTGGCAAAAATAGGCTGACAGCATGCCATAGATCGCCAGACGCAACCAGTGAACAAAATTGCACAACATGTGGATAACTTTGTTTATAACGTTTTTAACAAGGATCGCAAGATCCACCACTTTGATCACAAAGAGGTGCTGTGAGGCATTAATTTTAAAAGGCTTCAAAGAAAAACGAGGTAAAGCTGAATCCCGTTGTTATTATTATTTTCCTTTGTGGATATCGCCGTTTGGGAAAAACTGTTCCGTGCCAAACGGGTTAGATACAATAGCATAATCAAGCTGGTTGAAAAGTGATCTGTTTAAAGTTTTTTCAATTAATAGTTGAGTTAAAAATAGCCAAATAGCATAAGCCTTTAATATCAAGGGCTGGAGGGAATGATGAAAAAAGTCGCTGTAATATTAAGTGGTTGCGGTGTTTTTGATGGTGCTGAAGTACATGAATCAGTGTTAACGCTACTGGCCTTGCGGCTAGCCGGTGCAGAGTATGCCTGCTTTGCGCCAGACATAACGCAAACTCAGGTAATTGAGCATCGTACTGGCAAGACCACAGCTGAAAGTCGCAACGTACTGAGTGAATCAGCGCGTATCGCCCGTGGTGAGATTCAGCCGCTGTCGGCGCTCAAGCCTGCGGATTTTGACGGCGTATTGATACCAGGTGGTTTTGGTGTGGCTAAAAACTTATGTGATTTCGCTTTCGAGGGTCAGAACATGCGGGTCAACGAGGAGTTGAGCGCTGTGTGTCAAGGCTTTGCCGACGTCGCTAAACCCTTGGGCTACGCCTGTATTGCACCGGTAATGATTCCCGCTATTCATGGACCCGGGGTGACCCTGACGGTGGGTAATGATCCACAAACTATAGCGGCAATTGAAGCCATGGGCGGCGTACATAAAGTATGCAGCGTCGACAACATCGTGATAGATAAGCAACATAAAGTGGTGACCACACCCGCGTACATGCTGGCAACCGATATCACTCAGGCCTGGGAGGGGATTCAGAAATGGGTGATGCAGGTATTGGCGCTGTGTGAAAAGCATCATCACGGCGTTTAACGCTGGTCGACCTGCTTAAATTACAGTATTGTTAACAGTGTTTACTTATTCAGGATAGTTTTTCCATTGTCTGAAAAAAGCCGTTATCACCATGGAAATTTGCGCGCTGCGTTAATGCAGGGCGCAACTCAGTTTATTCGCCTGCACGGTGCCGAAAAGCTTAGCTTGCGAGCGTTAGCGCGTGAGGTGGGCGTCTCCCAGGCAGCACCATACCGTCACTTTCAGGACAAAGTCGCGTTATTATCAGCGTTGGCCAGTGATGGCTTTGAGCGACTAGGTGAGAGAATGCGTGCCACATTCGAGCTGCATCAGCAGGACCCTCAAAGCGCGTTGCGTGAGGTGGGCGAAGAATATGTGCGATTTGCTTTGTCTAATCCTGAGATTTACCGGCTGATGTTTGGTATGAAAGCCTCGGAGTTTGATGCATCAGAAATGCAGGTGGGGCATACCGAGGGCTATTGTATTCTCGAGCAGGTTATTGAGCGTGGGTTGGAAATGGGCATGTTTCAGCAGCACGATGCTGACATGATAGCTAAAACAGCCTGGTCAATGGTGCATGGCTACTCATCGTTATTAATTGACGGTGTGTTGGAACTGGACGAAACCACCGCATTATCACAATTCCAACAAATGGCAGCGGTCTGGTTTAATGGTGTGGTTAACAGTCGTTAGTGGGTCATTTCCGGCAACAGCTTTGCTTGCCAAAGGGTGTCGCGAAACTGAGGTTTGAACAGGTTAAAATGGCCGATACGCTTTACGCCTGCGTCATCTGGATGGAGCGTTTGGTGCCGTACCTGTTTGCCGTGTAAGTTCTCATGCAATCGAGTAACCGCTTGTTGCCCAAGTAATTCATCATCCGCCACGGTAAACGCGCAGATATCCTCGGGCACCTGAGCTAAACCTGAAAAGTATCGCTCAGCTTCAACGCCGGCTAAGTAATCTGGATGCAAACACCATTGTCGCCATTGACGGATGACGCCTGATGGCAAGTCACCAACTGCACCTATAGATTTACCAGGAAAATAGCCCATCGAGGAGGTCAGTAGTGGCACTAAACAGTACCAAAGCAACAACGCCTGAATGCGAACCTTGCGTCGGTTTAACCGCCAATAACCACTGCCACTGGCCAGAGTGATGATTTTGTCTGCTAAGCCGATATTCGGCACCATGGGGTACATCTGTCCACCCAAACTGTGTCCAAGCCAAACAATGCGGTTGTCGGGATAAGATTGTTTGGCATTTTGCAATGCGAAACGACAATCCCGCTCTGCCCAATCTGTGATAGTGCTGGGGTTGTCCCGTAAGTGTCTATTCAGGGACTGTCCGACACCTTCATAATCAAACGTTACCGCGTGGAACCCTTGTTCACTTAACCACTGAGCGAAGTGACGATAAAAAGACTGTGGTACACCCATCGCCCCGGCAATAATCACAGTCGTGCCGTTGGGGACGAGTGCAGGGTAATGTTGGATGTGAATCAAGGCGCTCACTGATTGTCCTTACCCGGGTTGAACCATTGATATAAGATGGGGATCACAAACAAAGTCAGCAGTGTTGATAAACTTAATCCAAATATAATCGACCAGCCCATCGGCGACCACATGCTCGATCCTTCCAGAGTTAGCGGTAATAAACCGCCCACTGTAGTTAAACTGGTAAGCAGGATCGGGGAAAGTCGAATTTGCGCAGAGGTGAGTATGGCTTCCCGTACGGTGCGACCGCTTCCAATCAGCTGATTGGCGAAATCGACCAATATAATTGAATTATTCACCACGATACCAATAAGCGACGTGAGTCCGATAAATGCGGTAAAGGAGAAGGTATAGCCGGTAATCCACAAGCCGAGAAAGGCACCGCTCACCGCAAAAGGTATGGCGGCAAAAATAATGATAGGTTGACTGAAAGACCGAAACTGCATAACGAGCACGGCAAAGATACCCAGCAACGCGATCATAAAGGCCTTATTCATACCGCTAAAAGACTCTTTACGGTTTTTCTGTTCGCCACCAACTGAGAATCTCACCCCATCAGGGAACGCATATTGCTCCAGTTGCGCGACAATATCGTTGGTAACAACTTCGGTTTGAAAGCCATTTATCACATCTGCGGTGACAATCACCATGCGTTGCAGATCGAGGTGGCGAAAACGTGGAATGTCCGTCACCAGATGAATATCCGCTAGCTGACTTAATGGCATCAACTGGCCTGATTGGTTGGAAACTACCAGCTCATGGAGCTCAGCGTAATCAGGCTCATGGCTGCCTGCTTTACGAATGACGATGGAAAAATCCTCGCCCCGTTCATCGCGAAAATTACCCGCGGGGTAGCCACTTAAACTGGCACGAATGGTTTGATCAATGCTGACCAGGCTAACATCGGATAGGGCCGCTTTCTGCCGGTCGATATCGATTTTAATATCGACTTTGTTTTTGGCAATGGGGTTATCAATGTTAACTGTGCCTGGTGTGGCTTCCATCATAGCTTCAACGTCTATCGCTACCTGTCGCAGGTCAGATAGGTTGTCACCCTCTATGCGTATTTCAACCGGTGCGACCGCCGGCGGCCCTTGTTGGAACTCCTTAATGGAGATGCGCGCAGCACTGTAGCGGCCGAAGGTTTGGCGTAATTCACTGACCAAACTATCCATTTGATCCGGTGATAATGGCTGAGTCTGCACATACAGTTGAGCATAGTTACTTACTTGGCGGTTGGGAAAAATGTTGTAATAAATGCGGGGATTTCCGCGGCCAATGTTGACTGCGACCCGTTCAATTTGTGCATAGTCTTGTAGTCTATGGGTAATGTCAGTGGCGACCTGTGTGGTGCGCGTAAAACTGGCCCCTTCGGGCAACTCTAAATCGACGAGAAAGGCAGGCTTCTCTGCTTTGGGAAACAAGCTGACACCTATGGCCGGAAACAGGCTCACGCACGCGATAAAAACCATGAGAGCGAAAAGCATAAAGCTACGCGGGTAATTGAGCACCTGGTTCAACCAACGCCGGTAATACTTGTCCGCAAAGACTTGCAGGCCCCGTTGCAGCAAAGGCGGTCGGTGCTGGCGACCTAACAGTTTGCCTGCCAGCAAGGGAGTAAACGCAATGGCGACTAACAAGGAAGCAAAAAGGGTTAATACTACGGTGACAGGCATCGAACGCATAAAAGTGCCTGAGCCGCTGGGTAACAGTAATACAGGGAAAAAAGCTAATATAGTTGTAAGGGTACCACTGGCAACCGCCAGTGAAACCTGACCGGCGCCTTTGCGCGCAGATTCCAGTCCGCTGAGGCCTTGAGCGGCGTAGCGGCCGACGTTTTCGGTTACAACGATAGCATTATCCACCAACAGGCCCAGTGCAATGACCAGCCCCACTATCGACATTTGTTGTAGGCCAAATCCACTGAGGTCGAGCCAACCCAAACCGATAAGGACCGACATAGGTATAGCCAACACAATGACGAGTGATGCTCTCGCACCGAGCAGCAGCAAGGTTAGTAGTCCGACAACCAATAATCCTTGCAACAGATTGTCGAAAAAATCGCCAATACGTTTATCGACACCAACCGATTGGTCATGAACAACACTCAATGCCATATTGGCCGGAAGGCTGCGTTTGAACTCTTCCACTTCTTGATTGACTGTTGCTACAACATCGAAAATATTGGTTCCAGTCCGCTGTACTAGAGAAATAAACACCGCCGGTTGGTCCTGATAGCGACCGAGATAGGTTGGTTGAGCGGTGTCGAATTCAACATCGGCGACATCAGCTACGGTAATAAGTTGGTCGTTGTATTGCTTAATAATGGTTCGCCGAATTTCTTCTAAGGAGCGAAAGTCGCCACTGGTACGCACCGAGAAACGGCGCTCACCGGCATTGACATGTCCTGCAGGGATATTCTGCGCTGCGCCTTCCACTGCATTCACCAGGGCGGTTAACGGAATAGCGAGGCTGCGCATTCTGTCTAAATCAGCTCTTATAGAGACATATTGGTCAGGAAGTGCATCAACATTGACCTGCTTGATACCTTTGACCCGTTGCAATCGCTTTTTCAAGCGTTCTGAAAAGTAACTGGCTTGCCGATAGTCGAGGTTCTGACCCGTTAGGGCAAATTGCAATATATTGGTTTCAGAGGGGGCGATTTTCTCAATTGACAGATACTGAATTTCATCCGGTAATTGGTCCCTGACTCTTCCCACTGCGGCGACGACATCATCGTACTTTTCTTCCGGATCTTCGCCATAGATAAACTCTATGCGAATCATCGCCATGCCGTCTTCAATCTCTGTGGTGAGCATTTTGATGTCTTCGAGCTCGTTTAACACAGCTTCGAGGGGATCGACGATAAGCTTTTCGATATCCAAAGGGTTAGTGCCGGGATAGACAATCCGAATGCTTGCTGCAGGAAAAGCAAACTGTGGGTCCTCAGAACGAGGCATGCTGATTAAAGACATTACACCCAGACACAGCAATAAAATCAGCGTAACGAGAGAAACCTGATAATTTTTTAAGGTGAAGTGGGCCAGGTTCACGGTTGTCCTTCAGCGCCAATTTGAACCCGCATGCCATCGCGGACAAAAGATGCACCGTTTACAACAATACGCGTATTGGCGGGCAAGGGGGTGCGCACCGCGACCGTATTAGCCTGAATAAAAGCAATTTGCAGTGTTGCAAGGCGGGCAATATTGTCGCTGTTGAGCACGAAAACGTCGATGCTGTTTTTATTGCCACTGACAATTGAGGCGACAGGTAGCAAATAGACGGTTTCGGTGTTGTCGGTAAACACTTTAGCGCTGGCAACAAAGCCGCTTAGCAGTGTTTTATCTGTGGGTTGTAACCTGAGTTCTATTTCGAACAGGCCTGTTGTAGGATCCGCTGCAGCGGCAGTTTCGCTGACAGTCGCGTCAAACTCTGCGTTGTCATACGCGTCAAGCGTGACAACCGCAGATTGTCCGACGTGTAAATTCAAGATGTGGCGATCGGTCACTGCCCCGCGCAACACCCACCCAGCATCCTGATTGCTTAGCAAAAAAGCAGTCTGACCAGGGGAAACCAGTTCATTGGGCTCGATATAGCGTTTGAGTACTAATCCATCTCCTGATGCTCTTATTTCAGCATGTTTAAGATTAAAGGTCGCTATCGTCAGGTCAGAGCGAGCGACATCAAACTCGGTTTGGGCGTTATTAAGCATTTCGTTACTGATCAAACCTTGTTGATACAAGCGTTTGGCTCGGGCCAGATTATCCTGTGTATTGGTGAACACGGCGTGGGCTTGCTGTTGTTGTGCGGTGATTTCCTGCTGATCAAGTGAAGCCAGTAAATCACCTTTGTTGACCTGTTGGCCTTCTTCCACTGCTACGTGCTGTACCAGACCGGATACTTTAAATGAAAGTTTTTGTTGGGCTTTGCTGGCAAGTCTGCCATGGACACTGATGGTCGGCGTGTATTCACTCAACTGGGGTGTTGTCACGCTTACGGTGACTTCTTTAGCTCCCACAAGAGCAGATGAAAATAAAAATAGATAAAGATAAACAGAGCGCATGCTAATGCCAGATGTAAACGCTGATTACATAAGAGTAGAGCAGCATGTTTTCAGTGTCAACATGTTTGCAAACTGAACAGATCAAGGGGGTAAACCAGTTTTTACTAATAAGCGCTTTTGCTTTACCCTGATTGCGTCAATAATAAGCAGCCAACAATAACGAAAAAAGCGTGCAAATGCAGATGGTTAAGCCAGAATCCCGCAGCAAGGACATGGACTGACATGCAGTACCCTTCGATTATTCGAATCCTTGGGCTGCTGGTGGCCTTGTTCAGTGTCACTATGATTCCGCCCGCAGTGGTCTCTGTTATCTATGAAGACGGCAGTGGTATGCCATTCGCGCTGGCATTTATTATTTGCCTGACCTTAGGTTTATTATTCTGGTATCCCACCCGCCGTTATCGCAGTGATTTAAAAGCACGAGAAGGCTTTTTGATTGTTGTGTTGTTCTGGACAGTACTCGGTAGCGTAGGGGCGTTGCCCTTTATGTTGCTCTCGCAGCCATCGATGACCATTACCGATGCATTTTTCGAGAGCTTTTCGGGTTTAACCACCACTGGAGCAACGGTCATTCAGGGCCTGGACTTTTTACCCCAATCGGTGTTGTTTTATCGCCAACAACTCCAGTGGCTTGGTGGTATGGGTATTATTGTATTGGCGGTAGCGATTTTGCCCATCCTTGGCGTTGGTGGTATGCAGCTGTATCGGGCGGAAACTCCCGGACCGATAAAAGATTCGAAAATGACGCCACGGATTGCCGATACGGCTAAGCATTTGTGGTACATCTATCTTTCATTAACGGCGGCTTGCACTGTAGCGTACTGGGGAGCTGGTATGAACTGGTTTGATGCGATCTGTCACGCATTTTCGACCGTTGCTATCGGTGGGTTTTCCACTCACGACGCCAGTATGGGTTATTTCGACTCACCCCTTATCAATGTTATTTGCGTGGTGTTCTTATGGATATCTGCACTCAACTTTGCGTTGCATTACGCCGCATGGTTCGGAAAAAGCATCAGGATTAGAAGTTACATACAAGATCCTGAATTTCGCGCTTTCTTTTTTATTCAGTTTGCGTTGATCGCGATTTGCTTCGTGGTCCTACTTCAACATAACTGGTATCAGGATACCGAGACGACGCTGGATCAGGCGATGTTTCAGGCTGTTTCCATCAGCACAACGGCAGGCTTTGCCACTGACAGCTTTGCCAACTGGCCGTTGTTTTTACCTATTTTACTTATCTTCGCCAGTTTTATTGGTGGCTGTGCGGGTTCAACCGGTGGCGGCATGAAGGTAATTCGCGTGGTCCTTCTGTATATACAAGGCAAGCGTGAAGTGAACCGATTAATTCATCCCAGAGCGGTTTATTCAGTAAAACTAGGTGCTCGGGCCTTGCCCCCGAGAGTCGTTGATGCGGTATGGGGATTTTTCTCTGCCTACGCAGTGATTTTTATTATCATCATGTTGTTTTTAATCGGTACCGGCATGGACGATATTACTGCATTTTCCGCAACTGCCGCGTGTCTTAATAACCTGGGTCCGGGATTGGGAGAAGTGGCAGCCCACTTTGGTGATGTAACTGACGGTGGAAAATGGATGCTTATATTAGCAATGATTTTCGGTCGTTTAGAAATTTTCTCGCTATTGGTTTTATTTTCTCCGGCATTCTGGAGAGGTTAGTACTTACTATCAAAAGAATAGTGCGGACGGTTGAAACAGCTTCTCAACGTCGCGCACGTATTTCTTATCGACCAAAAACATAATGACGTGGTCGTCCGCCTGAATAACGGTATCTGAATGCGCGATGATCACTTCTTCCTTAGCGTTAATCGATTCGATCATCTTATTTGAATGGACCATTAAGGGATCAACTTTGCGAACTACAGCGCCTATCGTGGTGCCGGGTGGCAGCTTAATATCTTTTATGGGCTTGCCGATCACTCGGGACGTTTTCTCATCACCATGGGCCACGGCTTCAATGGCTTCTGCGGCCCCACGACGCAATGAGTAGACGTTAACGATATCACCACGCCGTACGTGGGTCAGCAAGGCAGAAATGGTGGCTTGTTGCGGAGAAATGGCGATATCTATTTCTCCGCCTTGAACTAAATCGACATAGGCACTGCGCTGAATAAGCACCATGGTTTTTTTAGCGCCCATGCGCTTAGCCAACATTGCAGACATGATGTTGGCCTCATCATCATTAGTGACCGCGATGAATACATCGGTCTGCTCGATATGTTCCTCATTCAGCAGCTCTTGATCGGACGCGTCGCCCTGGAAAACCAGTGCATGGTTAAGCTGCTTGGACAATTGCTCAGTTCGCAGCGCAGAGCGCTCAATCAACTTGACGTTGTGGCGCTCTTCGAGTTGAGAAGCCAGGCCTGCACCAATCAGGCCACCCCCGGCTATCATCACGCGCTTATAACTGGATTCGAGCTTTTGCAGTTCACTCATTACGGCACGAATATGCTTAGTGGCCGCGACAAAAAATACTTCATCATCGGCTTCAATTACGGTGGTACCTAAGGGTCTGATAGGTTTACCCTGGCGATATATTGCCGCTACCCGAGTATCCACGTTGGGCATATGTTCTTTTAGGGCGGACAAGGCATGACCAACCAATAAGCCGCCATAATAGGCTTTAACCGCCACTAAACTCACTTTACCTTCAGCAAACTCCATGACTTGCAGCGCGCCGGGGTAGTCAATCAGGCGACGAATCGCGCGTGTTACCAATTGCTCTGGGGCAATTAAATGGTCTACCGGAATATCTTCAGACTTGAATAGCTGATCCTGAAACGCGAGATAATCTTCAGAGCGAATTCTGGCGATTTTGGTTGGCGTATTGAACAGGGTATAAGCCACCTGACATGCCATCATGTTAGTTTCATCACTGTTACTAACGGCAATTAACATATCGGCATCTTCTGCCCCGGCCTGTTTTAATACATTTGGGTGGGAGCCCCTGCCTTCAACAATGCGCAGGTCAAGTCGATCCTGGAGCTCGCGCAAAACCTGCGCATTAGAATCGATAATAGTGATCTCATTTTGCTCACCGACCAGATTTTCTGCCAGCGTGGCGCCGACTTGCCCTGCGCCCAGAATGATGATTTTCATGACCTGCTAACTCTTTGGTTATGCTTGATAATTTACGATGACTTTAGCAGCAACGCATAATAGAAACCATCCATTTGCTGCTCACCCGGCAAGATTTGTCGGCCAGGTCCTGCAACGCCACCGTTATGGGGCAACGACAACAAACTAGCGTCCTGATGTGAGGCAAGAAAGTCTTCGATTTGCTGACGGTTCTCGCCTGGGACGATTGAGCAGGTGGCGTACAACAGATGGCCACCGGGTTTTAATAGCGACCACAGGTTAGCCAGGATCTGCTTTTGTAAACCAATCAGTTGTTCAATATCTGTTGCCTGACGTAACCAGCGAATGTCTGGATGGCGGCGGATAACACCCGTTGCAGAGCAAGGCGCATCGATTAAAATCCGGTCAAACAGTTCGCCATCCCACCACTGGGTTGTTGATGCATCGCCATGAACTAACGTGGCCTGATGTCCAAGTCTGGACAGGTTGTCACTCACTCGTTTAAGGCGTTTAGCATCACTGTCAAGCGCGGTTACTGACAACTGGCCCTTTACTGATTCGATGATATGGCAGGTTTTTCCACCTGGTGCAGCGCAGGCGTCGAGCACGCGCTCACCTGCTTGTGCATTGGGATAGTGTGCAGCCAATTGAGCGGCGCCATCTTGCACCGCAAACCACCCTTGAGCAAATCCCGGTAAACTGGTCACATCACAGGATGGCACAATGACCGCATCGGGATGTTGGTCACTGTGTTGTACAGCAACCCCGGCATCCGACAGTGCCTGGCTGAACTTTGCAAGACTTAGCTTGCTGCGATTCACTCGTAGCCACAATGGTGCCTTATTGTTGCACGCGTCGATGATTGCTTGTTGTTCGGCAGGGTAGGCTTGCTGAATAGTTTTATATAACCAGCCTGGTAAACCTGCCGTCAGCTTTGGGTTATCGGGTATTGCCGGCGGGGTACGCTGAACGTTGCGTAGTACAGCGTTAACCAAGCCCTTGAGGCGCGGGTTTTCCAGTTCTTCACAGGCGTTCACGGTTTCGGAAATGGCGGCATGGGGTGAGACGCGACTAAATACAAGCTGGTAGATCCCCACCAATAACAATAACTCAATGATCTTACTTTGACCTTTGAGTGGTTTATTGAGCATCGGCCTTAACCAGGATTGCAGCAGTGGCAATTGTCTGAGTACACCAAACGTCATCTCCTGCACCCAGGCTCGATCTTTTGCGGCTAATTTGTGTTGCACGGCGGGAAGGTTTTCCCGCAGCGACTGGCCCTGCTCAAGGACGGCAAACAATAACTGCGCGCATATAGCGCGTGAATTAGTTTTCACGACAATTTACTTCCCGGACTAAACCACTGTGCCCTGGCATTCAGAATGTCAGCCGCTGACATGGCTTTTTTGCCGGGTAACTGCAACTGTTCAAGGCGAAGCGCATCTTCTCCACAGGCGACCACTATGCCTTGCTTATCGGCCTGTAAAATCTTGCCGGGCTCTCCGGATTGCTTCACGACACTGGTTTTCCAGACCTTTACGTTCTGCTCATCCAGTGGGAAGAAAGCTACCGGCCAAGGATTAAAGGCGCGCACATTACGATTCAATTGGGTCGCGCTTTGCTGCCAATCTAACTGTGCCTCTTGCTTGGATAATTTGGCGGCATAATTCGCTTCGTTATCATTTTGAATTTCCGCTTCAATACCGGGTAATGTCGACAGGCATTCCAATAATGCTTTCGGCCCCAGTTCTGCAAGCTTTTCATATAAATCACTGCTGGTGTCATCTGTGCCGATAGGCAGGGACGCCTTTAACAGCATGGGGCCGGTATCCAGGCCTTCGTCCATTTGCATGATGGTAACACCCGTTTGAGTATCACCTGCCCAAATAGCCCTTTGGATAGGCGCAGCCCCGCGCCAACGCGGTAACAAAGAGCCATGAACGTTAATACAGCCTAATTTAGGGATTTCAAGCACCGCTTTGGGTAGCAGTAATCCGTAAGCAACCACCACCATCAGGTCAGCGTTGAGTTCACGCAATTGCTGTTGTGCTTCTTCTGCCTTAAGCGACACCGGCTGATAAACCTCGATATTGTGTTCCAGCGCTAGCTGTTTAACCGCGCTCGCCTGTAGCTTTTTCCCACGCCCCGCAGGGCGATCTGGCTGGCTATAAACCGCGACCACCTTATGCTCAGAATCAATTAGCGCGGCTAAATGCCGCGCTGCGAAATCAGGTGTACCTGCAAAGATAATATTCAGTGGTTTACTCAAGCTTTAGCTTCCAATCGTGCGTCTTTTTCCAGTTTCTTGCGAATACGCTGGCGTTTGAGGGGGGACAAGTAATCGACAAACAATTTGCCCTGCAAATGATCCAACTCATGCTGGATGCAAATGGCTAACAGGCCGTCAGCTTCAAGGCTAAAGGGCTTCCCGTCTCTGTCCAAGGCTTCCACGGTAACCTGTTCTGCTCGCTCAACTTTGGCGTAATTATTGGGGACAGACAAGCAGCCTTCTTCGCTGATAGTGGTGCCCTGACGTGCGACAATCTTCGGGTTAATGAAGACTCTGGGTTCGTTCTGTTCTTCCGACACGTCCATCACCACCACTCGCTTGTGGACATTGACCTGAGTCGCAGCCAAACCGATACCACGCTCATCACGCATGGTCTCAAACATGTCATCGACCAATTTTTTAATCTCATCGTCGACGGTATCTACCTGACTGGCAACAGTGCGCAGTCTTTCATCGGGAAATCTTAGTACGTCTAATATAGCCATAATCTCTCTGTCTGAAGTTTGTGAGTATAGATTTGCATACGCTTTCCGATAACAAAGCTATTACTCTACAATCAATTAACCGATATTCTATCTTATCTGAGTGAATTTGACACAATCCAGTTGAGGATGCCGCGATGAAAAAATGGATGCGATGCTTATTGCTTGTGCTGTTATGGCCC
>CAXQZJ010000032.1:0-5879 GCA_964228145.1 Alteromonadaceae bacterium
ATGGCCTTGTCCCTGCACGACTGCATGTGCTCTCGGAACCAGGCAGCACTGAAGGGTTTTAGCTCGTCCTTTGTGGGCTCCATGACTCCAGATTCCGGCTTTATTTGCTCTTCAGACTCCGCTGGCTCAGGAATGACCTGATACCAAAACCAGCCTTCCTGACCACGCTGATAGAATGGCCCATCACTAGCATGGGCGGGCAAGATGAATAGAAAGAAAATAATGATTGGGATGGTCACCCATAGGATGAACCAAGGTAACAAAGGGGTTCTCATTGGCAGCTCCAGAAAATTTCACAGAGCTAACATGCTAAAGATCCCCGTAAGAGCGATTGGCCAGATAGATGAAGGAATTGTGAGTGTTTCTGACTAGCTGTTGTGACCAGTAACAGCAGCTAACGTTAATGAGCAAAAGATATGATTTTCCGCTATGAGCGAAAGGCTACACCTCAGCATAGCCATCACTATTATCTCAAAGATTAAGAGATAAGCTTTTGAGCATCAGTTTTTAATTTAAGTTTTAAGTCGTCAGAAATAATTGGAAGCGCTACACCGTCATCGCCAACAGCTACTACTGGCCCATAATCATCATAATCTTCACCAGTGTCAGCATTAATTGCTCTGTAACAATCTTTGGTTACGTCGATATCATGCTGTAGACCAACGTAATACCAAAACCACTTTTCAGTTTCATTAATCGGAGCTTCGATTATTTCAATCAACCCTTCGCGTGACGGAGCAACAATCATTTCAGCTTTTAGCCAATCAAGATAAAAACTAATTGGGATTACTGGCTCATCTTCGTCATGACAATGCAAAGCATATCCAATAGCCTCAATCACAACATAAGGATCATCATAAAAATACCCACTCCAGCAGTGACTATGGCCGTCACCAAATTGATCATAGATTGGTTTCAACGATGAAGGAATTGGAAGTACCGCATCATTACTGTTGTTGAATTGCACCCAAAACTGATCCACTTCACCCCATAATTTGCATCGAAAAGTGATCCACTCCTTTAATGACTCCTGCGGATCTTCTGGCAGGAGAGAACGGAGTGATAGACGTGGCATTATTAAGTGTAATCAGACGCTGGCATTTCAGAGATGGTTTGTCGCAGCGGGAAATTGCCAGACGAACTGGCTTATCCAGAAACACCATCCGCAAGTACCTCAACAGCAAAATCGTTGAACCCAGTTACCCCAAGCGACAGTCAGCTAAAAAGTTGGATGAGTATGACCAGTTGCTCTGTGACTGGCTTAGCAAAGAATTAAAGAAACCGCGTAAGCAACGTAAGTCAGTAAAGCTGCTGCACCGGGAGTTAGTCACGCTAGGGTTTAGTGGCTCGTATGATCGGGTGGCGGCGTTTGTCAGACTGTGGCGGGAAGAACAAAAGTTCCTGACTAATAAACATGCCTATGTACCGTTAAAGTTTGCGCCGGGTGAAGCCTTTCAGTTCGACTGGGGCGAAAATTGGGCATGGGTAGGAAGCCGTAAAGTCAAACTACAGGTGGCGCATTTTAAACTAAGCTACAGCCGGGCATTTTACTTGCGGGCCTACTGGACTCAAACCCACGAAATGTTGTTTGATGCCCACGCCCATGCCTTTAGGGTGTTTAAAGGCGTGCCGGAGCGTGGCATTTACGACAACATGAAAACGGCTGTTGATAAGGTCGGTAAAGGTAAGCTTCGCACTATCAACAAACGCTTCCAGGCGATGGCGAGTCACTATCTGTTTGAACCTGAGTTCTGCAATCCGGCAGCGGGATGGGAAAAAGGCCAGGTTGAGAAGAATGTCCAGGACAGTCGCAATGCATTGTGGAATAGCTTGCCCAGGTTTGACTCGCTTGATGCCCTGAACGCATGGCTGGAAGACGCTTGCCGCCAGCAATGGCAAAACCAGCTTCACCCGGAGTATGCCAAACAAACGGTTGAGCAAATCTGGCAAAGCGAGCTGCCACACCTGATGGCAATTACAGCACCGTTCGATGGGTTTATCGAACAGACCAAACGTGTCTCATCAACCTGCCTGGTGATGTACGAACGTAACAAATACAGTGTACCGGCCAGCTACGCTAATCGTTTAATCAGTTTACATGTGTATCCGGCAAAACTGGTGTGTATTGCCGAAGGACGGCAGGTTGCAGAGCATAGCCGGGTATTTAGTCGTGACCATAATCACCCAGGGCAAACGATGTATGACTGGAAACATTACTTGCTTGTCGCCCAGCGTAAACCCGGCGCATTACGCAATGGAGCACCGTTCGAAACCCTGCCGGATGCCTTCAGTCAGTTGCAGTCACAATGGCTGAAGCGTACCGGTGGCGACCGTGACATGGTCGATATCCTGTCACTGGTGCTACATCACGATGAGGCGCTGGTTGAACAAGCCATCACCGAATCACTCAAGGCTGGACTCACCTCCAAACCACACATCATTAACTGCCTCAACCGGTTACTCCAACCGCAAACCCCGGAGCCGGTGCCACTGGACAACAGACTGAAATTAACCGTCGAGCCAACCATCGATACCGCCCGTTATGAACAGTTGAGAGGGTCCAAGTATGCACATTGAAGCCTTACTCCATACCCTGAAAACGCTTAAGTTACACGGCATGATGCAGAGTATACAGGAGCTATCGGCACAGAATTCACCCGCCTATCAGCAGGCACTGCCCATACTGACGACCTTACTCAAAGCCGAAGTCTCAGACCGGGAAGTTCGTTCTATCGCCTATCAAATGAAAACCGCCAGATTCCCGGCTTACCGAGACTTATATGGCTTCGACTTTACCGAAAGTACCGTGGACGCTACGTTGGTTAAGGGATTACATCGCTGTGAGTTCGTACAGGACTGTCAGAATATCGTTCTGGTCGGCGGGCCTGGCACCGGTAAAACCCATCTGGCTACCGCTATCGGTGTGCAGGCGATTCAACATCATCACCTCCGAGTGCGCTTCCTCTCGACCATCGAACTGGTTAATCAGTTAGAGCAAGAAAAGTTACAAGGTCATGTGGGACGAACCGCAAACAGACTTGCCTCAGTCGATATCATTATCCTCGACGAGCTGGGCTATGTGCCCTTCAGCCAGGCAGGAGGCACCTTGCTGTTCCATCTACTCAGCAAGCTCTACGAACGAACCAGCATCATCATCACAACCAATCTTAACTTCACAGAATGGTCAAAAGTGTTTGGTGATGCAAAGATGACAACGGCCTTACTGGATAGGCTAACGCATCACTGTCACATCATTGAAACAGGTAACGATAGCTACCGATTTAAACAATCATCACAGAGAACAAAGGGGAAGAATAACTAGCAATCAAAGCCAAAAAATGGCATTAATCTAACGAACATGGTGGATCAAGATTCAGTGCAAACCGTGGATCAGATTTAGCTGCAAATCAACAACGACCCATTAACTGGGTTACCCAATAGGCGTTTGTTAAGTGACCGCTTAAAACAGTCTATTGAATGTCATCACGCTAAAAATTGTTATGGTGCATTGCTATTCCTCGACTTGGATCATTTTAAGCATTTGAATGACGTTTACGGTCATCAGATGGGCGATAAACTTTTGTTAACCGTTGCCGACAGATTACAAAATAATTTTAAATCCGAAGATACAGTAGCGCGCTTTGGTGGAGATGAATTTGTTGTTATTTTAAATGAATTATCTAACGACGCGAACATAGCCGCATTGCGCGCGACCAGAATTGCAGAAGATTTAAAGGGTACTATTTCGATGCCTTGTCATTTACAAGTCGAACATGCAGGTATCGATACTATTGAATATCAGGTTACAACAAGTATCGGTATTGTGATTTATCCAACTGAGTCGCAGCAACCTGAAAACATTATTCAACTTGCTGATTTGGCCTTATATAAAGCCAAGGAGGCGGGCCGAAACAGTTTTATATGTTTTGAACCTCTCATGCAAGAACAGCTTGATTACTCAATTTCTGTGCAAAAGGAACTGAAAGCGGCCATTGCTAATGAAAGTTTAGCACTGTTTTATCAACCCAAGTTAGATCGGGAACTTAACGTTGTTGGAGCTGAGGGCCTGTTACGATGGCCGCGCGAGGATGGTAAAAATATACCTACCGCCGAATTTATAGAGTTAGCAGAAGAATCAAATTTAATTTTGCCGCTAGGGGAGTGGATTTTTCACCAAGCGTGTAAGCAACTGCAAGATTGGAGTTCGCGTCCTGAGTATGCTCATTTAAGTTTGTCCGTTAATATTAGTGCCAAGCAGATATGGCAGAATGATTTTGTCGAGATTATTCGTCGTATTCTGAGTAACTTTAGTTTTCAACCGAATAAGCTGATCATCGAAATCACCGAAGGGGTAATGCTGAAGAGTTTGAGCGAAACATTGGACAAACTGGCAGTATTAAAATCTTTGGGCCTAAAAGTGTCGTTAGATGACTTCGGTACCGGCTATTCATCGTTAAGCTATTTAAAAACATTGCCAGTCGATGAGATTAAAATTGATACATCTTTTGTTCGAGATATTGTCGATGATGCGTCTGATTTAACCATGGTTAAGGCTATCAATGATCTGGGGTGTAACTTCGCCCTAAATGTCGTTGCTGAAGGCGTAGAGACAGAACAACACTTAGCGCTTTTAAAAGAAATAGGCGTGCCTGTATATCAGGGCTTTTTATTCAGTAAAGCCCTTAAAATTGACGAATTTGAGAAATATGTAATAGAACAAAAAGGTGATTGTTGAGCTGGGTAAGTTTATTCAGTTAATACCCTGTGAGCTCCATGTAGCCTTCGCCCGAATGGCTACCTGAGAACCGGATTGCTCCCTCGTAATAAGGGAAGCGGCTCGCGTTCCATTGGTCGTCTTTAAACACTTCGGTGGTTATATTAACTCCACGCGACGGAATGTTAATGTGCCATTGCAACGGCACGTCACGCTCGGCTACCTGTTTGGTAAGTATAGGGGTTAAGGTTAACTCACTATTGGTTAACGTTTCAGAGCTGCCGTCTGGGCTAATCCAAGTTCCTGTGGTATGCGATGGCTGCCCATCAACATGCATGGTAAACGCCATCAGCTTATTACCATTATTAAAGTGCATGGAGAACCAATCCCACCCCAAGGCTTCGTCGTCGGCTAGCTGAGATGTCCATTCGTGATCATACCAACCTTTACCTTTTACCTTGTGAATGGTGTTGGCGTGAGTGATTTCCCCTTCAACTTGAATAAACGGTTGGCTGTAGTAATAGGAGCGATATTTGCCATCTTGCGTTTTCTTGCTAACCCCTGCATCGCCATGCAGCACAAAAGGTTGCGGCGCATTCAACTGTAACCGCAAGGCGACTTCACCCGCTGTACTGGTTAACTGCAAAGGGAATAATGATTCAGCATGAGTACTTTGTAGCTGCCAATTGTCGATAAAGTAATGCAAAGGTGAAGGCTCAAAGCCTGCGTTGCCTACGCCTTGTTGAGCGAACTTTTCGTCAAACCAATGCTCCTGCTGAGTATGCAGCGATGAATGGGCCATCCAGATAAAGGGCTTACCCCAGTTTGACGCAAAATCGGGCTGTTTTATTTTAAATAACGTGAATTGATAATTGAACGGCTGAGAGTTTAAGACAAATTAACGCTATTTACTATCCTCTGTGACAGCTGGCTTTAAGGCTTGTTTCATGCGATTTAGGTCCAAAAACAGGAAGCAATTACGAAGTAAGTGTAGTCAAGATAAGAAAATAGGCTGATCATTGGGACTGAAAAATTCTCTCGATATGTGCAACATGATGCCTCAACACATGAGTGTTCAAGCTATATTGGCGGTGGAGCCCTTAAGCGCCAAAGTTGAAATCTCTCTGAATAACGTAATCGTCAGTTGTTATTTGTTTTGACTCAA
>CAXQZJ010000033.1:0-6718 GCA_964228145.1 Alteromonadaceae bacterium
ATGCTGAACTTGATTCAGCATCCATGACTGAACATAAGTATGAACTCGATTCAGAGAATAATTTCTACTTCAAGAGATATGGATTGCGAATCACGCTACGCTGTTCGGAATGACGGAAGTGCTTAAATTCCAAACCACACAACGCTATGCGGAAAGACAGCAAGTGCTTGCATTTAAGTTTGGGGGCAGATGAGGTAAAACAGTAAACACAAAAAAGCGCACCGAAAGGTGCGCCTTGTACAATCATCGGGCTGAATTACTGACGCACACCCTCGATGTGTAAATCAAATTTAACCACGCTATCGGGGAACATTTTTATATTAAAATCACCCAGTTTGAACTCAGTGGTCCCGGTGAATCCTGCACGATAGCCGCCCCATGGGTCATCACCTTCGCCCACTTTTGTGACTTCTATGACGATCGGTTTGGTTACACCATGGACAGTAAGGTCACCGTGGACGTCTAACTTACCGTCGCCTTTGTCGACAACTTTTGTGCTGGTGAAACCTGCTTTAGTGAACTTAGACACATCTAAAAAGTCGTCATTACTCAGGTGCTTATCGCGACGGTCGTGATTAGTATCAATACTTGCTGGATCAATGTTAATCGAAATGGAAGCAGCTTCTGGCTGAGCCGCGTCGTAGCTGAACTTTCCATCAAAATCATTGAAGCGACCAACGATGTATGAATAGCCTAAGTGACTGATTTTGAAATTAATTGAAGCATGAGCGCCTTTGGTATCAACAACATAGTCTGCTGCGCTGACAAAGGGGCTTGCTGCTAATAGTAAACTTGCCAATAGAGTCTTTTTCATCTCAATCTCCATAATGAATTAAGGTTTTAACATCTTTTCAAGGGTACTGTCTTTGTTAATAAAGTGGTGCTTTAACGCGGCGACTGCATGAAGCGTAACTAGTGCAATCAATGCATAGGCAACATATTCGTGGACCAATCCTGCAATTTCTTTTTGGTCGGCGAATAAAGTGCCGATAGATGGAACAACAAACCAATCAAACACTTCAATACCACGGCCATCACCTGTAGGGATCAGATAGCCTGTGATAAATAAACAAGCGAGCATAAGATACATAGTGACGTGAGCTGCGTGTCCAGCTTTTTGCTCCAACGGGCTTCCTTCCCCGGTTCTGACAGGTTTCAGCCAGCGCCAAAGATATCTGACCATAGTTACTAATGCTATGAGGATGCCTATGCTCATATGCCAATGGGGAGCGGTCTGGTACCATTTACTGTAGTAGTCCAAATCTACCATCCAGAAGCCAAGACCAAACAAACCGAGGACACAGATCGCACTAACCCAGTGAAGAACTATCGCGGTTAACCCGTATCTGGATGCTCTTGCCATGCTTTTCTCCTACGTTTTTACCAAGCTTATACTTCAATTTTAACGATTAATACCGCAAAAATTTAACCTTATGGTTCTAATAAATAGAATAAACAAGCGATTTAATGGCACTTGTTTGGTAGTTGTTGTGCAATTTGCTAGCGTAATTGAATACATCTAACAGGGAATGTCCATGCGCAGTTTAGTCTTTTTACTGGTATTTTTAAGCTTTTTCAGCGCCGCACAGGAGAGTTTTACCGTATACGTCACCCGTCACGCAGATAAAAACAGCGGTAAAGATCCCTCGTTAAGTTCTCATGGGCAGGAAAGGGCAGTTGCGCTTTCAAAATGGTTGCTTAGGCAAGCGGATAAGCCTGAAATGGTTTTTAGCACCGACTACAACCGGACACGACAAACTGCTGAGCCCATCAGCAATGCATTGGGAATTGAGACTCAACTGTACCAGCCCTCGGCGTCGAGTGAGTTGGTCGAACAACTGCTCGAGGAAAAAAAGAGTGCCTTGGTTATAGGGCACAGTAATACCGTGCCTATGCTCGTGTATATGCTGGGTGGACAAAGCGAATCAATTTCAGAATCCGAATACGGAACAGTGTTCGCCTTGACCTTTAAAGGAGAGGATGTCTCAACTAAAAAATCCAAAATCGTGACTCCCGTTGATCCTCAGGTTAGTGACTTTGAACTGGATACAAACCGTTTAATTATTGGAAAGAGAAGATTTGATGTCTTCCGTGCTGGTGAATTAGTTGGCTACAACATTCATGAACTCAGTGTGACAGAGGAAGCGCTGGAGTTAACGATAATGCAGGTAGAGAGTACTAACCATATTAGTAAGTTTTGGTTATCAGAAGAGGACTTATCACCCCTGAAATTTGTCAAAAGTGGTGTCGATGAACGTAACACAGATATTGCTTTGAATTTCAACCAAGGCACTGTCACTGGCCATATCGAGGCTGCAAGAGCTCTGTATAAGCAACAAGGCCGCGAGCAGGTGTTGAAGCAATATACTCCGCCGATATTTTTATTAGGTACATTAGCTTATGTGATCCCCGCGATAGGATTAGACAATTTGCCTTTGAACCTAAACGTTTATGATCCTGTAAATAGTGAAATAAAGTTAGCGCAGCTGAGCGTGCAGCGCGAGGTTGCTATGACACTTAACAACACTTCTCACATTGTAAATGTCGTTACTGTAAGGGGAGTAGGGCAGCCTAGGAAATTTTACTTTGGTCCCAGAGTTAATAATCTGATTGGCTTTGAAATCCCAGCAACGCAAACTCTGTTTTACCAGGTATCCAGATTATAACTTTGGTGATGACACCGCAATCGGCTGGCTGGTTTTATCGCCCCCCCAAGCCCACGACCATCAGCAAGCAGGTTATGCACCAAAACCCACATATTTGTTATCCAGCATCCACAAAAAACCAATTCTTTGTCATTACAGCCATGATGATTGCGCGTCCCGCCAGAATCCATAAACGCACCGCTAACATCCAGAGATAGGGAATCCGAATCATACGAGGATGTCGGGAATGATGTACTGAGGCATAGGCGTAATGGATTAGGCCTATAAGCCAGGGTCAAGTCACGTGAACGGTTGGAGTTTGCACCAAGACAAAAAATCCCCGCTGTAGCGGGGATTTCGGGCTTACTTTTTTCAGTATTAAGGATTGTGCTAGCAAACTATCCTTGCTTAGGATTTTGCTTTTCTGGGTCCACTGCAGGGTGAATGGCGTCGAGCTCCGATGGCTCCTCATCCAGTCTCTCCCAATGACGAGTCTTCAGTGTAAACAGCAGTACCAGTACACCGATAGCAATGGTAAACATGCTTATTTGCAAATAAAGACCCGGCATATCCTTAACGTTTTCAGGATCAAATTGACCCGCCAGTAAGCCAGCAATAACGTTACCTATTGAATATGTAAGTACGAAAATTCCCATCATCTGACCAGCGAATCGCTTGGGTGACAATTTGCTTACGGCACTTAATGCAACCGGACTCAAACATAATTCACCCACCGTATGCAGGAAGTATGTCGTGATCAACCAATAAGGTGCCACCTTTAAGCCGCTTGCTGCGATTTGTGCAGCGAAGAACATGACAACAAAACCAGACGCCATAATGATTAGGCCCAAACCACATTTCAGACCATATGATGGTGTGACCATGCGTTTGCCAAGGTTAATCCATAGCGCTGCAAAGAACGGTGATAAAATTACAATGAATACTGAGTTAGCTGATTGCAGCCACTCTGGTGGGATTTCAAATCCATTCACGATCCGGTCTGTATAGTCCTGACCAAACAAATTTAGCGAAGAACCGGCTTGTTCAAATCCAGTCCAGAAGAAGATTGAAGCGACACAAATCAAAAACAAGCTGTACAGTCGACGTTTCTCGTTTTGGGTTAAGTTGCCGGTAATAAAAATATATAGATAAGACAGCAGGAACACGACGGTGATCGCGATGGCGACATATTGCGCGACAGCTACCGCATCAAAACCAATCACTCCCTGAATCATTAACATGGTTACAACAGCTAGTGCGGCAACGAAAGCCCAGATAACGCCCCACGCTTTCTTTTGTCCAGCAGGGGATAATTTGTCAGTTGGTTCAGATCCAACGCCCTCAAGTTTAGGTAGGGTCATTTGATAAACAATAAGCCCTAATCCCATGCCGACGGCAGCTGCACCAAAGGCCCAATGCCACCCCATATTGATTCGCAAATAACCACAAACGGTGTAACCAATCACGGAACCTAAATTGATGCCTAGATAATATAGGGTGTAACCAGAGTCGCGACGTTTGTCACCGGACTCATAAAGTTGTCCAACCAGGGCACCAATATTGGGCTTTAACAGACCAGTACCCAAAACCACCAAGACGAGTCCTACGAAGAAAGTGCTGTCGTTGGGAATAGCCAGTACAATGTGACCAGACATAATAATCAAGCCACCGTACCATACAGCCTTTTGCCCGCCGATTAATCGATCAGCCATCCAGCCACCGGGTAGACCCATAAAATAAACCGCACCGGTGTATAAGCCATAAATTGCGGTTGCAGTAGCGACTGTTATGCCTAATCCACCATCTTGCATCGCAGCGGTCATAAATAATACCAGCATGGCGCGCATGCCGTAGTAGCTCATCCGCTCCCACATTTCTGTAGTGAACAGCGTTAAAAGTCCTCCGGGGTGGCCGAAGAAAGCTGTATCGTTAGATTTGTTCATGTTTTCCACTTATTCGTTGTTGGACTCTGATGTAATAATTCAGGCCCTATTATTATGGCTTTACGGTTATGACCGCTGTTTCCCTAGTTGCGGTTTTGTACCAGAGCGCACAGGCTAAAACAAGAAATATGGCGTGGTTGGCTCAAAAAGTCGCCGAAATGCTGTAAATCTGTGCGTTTAACATGAGCGGTATTGCAAAGCTACCATCTCGCTGGTTTAATTCGCGTCTGCTTTGCGCCTCAGGGCAATTCAGCGATACAGGTTGCTGAACATAAAGTGAATACTCACACGATAATTACACATAAAACGAATTCAGGGGCCGGATGCCCATTCACCGGGCTTGTAATATGGGCTATCATTAGCGCCGAATTCTAAGCTTAGTTAATTGAGGTATCGCAAGGTGCCTTCCAGGGATGCAGTATGTTACGTACTTTTAAGGCTTTGGCCTTTACCATCTTATCTGTTTGCAGCGTTCAAACGCTCGCTTTCACGCCGTCTCCGGCTCAAATAGAACAATTTAAACAACTGCCTCGGGCTCAACAGGTTGCGCTGGCGCGACAGATGGGCATTGACATGAGCGCGATTGACGCAGCGTTAAATGCGGGCCAGAACAATACCGCGCCTGAGGTCAAAGAAGTCGATACGGTGCAGCGTGAAGTCGACACCCAAGCAGTATCCGAGCAATTGGCCAAACAAAGCGCCGTCCAAACTCAAACATCTAAGCTTAAACCGTTTGGCTATGACATGTTCAGTGGCGCAGAGCAAAGCTTCACGCCATCTGCCAATATGCCCGTTCCCGGTGATTATATCCTCGGCCCGGGTGACAGTATTAACGTGCGACTTTTCGGCAAGGTAAGCGACCAATTTGAACTGGTTGTTAACAATGAGGGGTTCGTAGAGATACCAGAGCTCGGTCCTATGGTCGCAGCGGGGATGTCCTATCAAGAACTAAAAAATCAGCTGAATGAAAAATACGCTGAGCAAATGATCGGCGTGTCTCCCCATATCACTATGGGCCAACTGCGCACTATTCAAATCTACATCGTAGGTGAAGCTTATCGACCCGGTGCCTACACAGTTAGTTCACTGTCTACTATCACCAATGCCTTGTTCAGTAGCGGTGGTGTCAGCGATATCGGCTCTTTGCGCAATATCCAGTTAAAGCGAGCAGGGCAAACGGTTGCGCAGTTCGACTTATATGATTTATTGGTAAAAGGCAGCACAGAGCAGGATAAACGACTCCAGCAAGGGGACGTCCTTTTTGTTCCGCCAGTTCAGAAAGTAGTCAGCCTGGACGGGCAAATTCGCCGCCCTGCTATTTACGAGGTTAAGCAAGGTGAATCACTTAGTAACCTGCTCAGCATTGCAGGTGGCGTGCTGCCGGCGGCACAAGTCAGCAATGTTCAACTAGCCCGAAATCACATGGGTAAACAAACGGTGCAGACGGTGAACCTGCTTAATAGAAAGTCGGTTCAGCTGTTAAATGGCGATTATATACATGTGCCGAAAGCCAGTAACGAGTTTAACAATGCTGTCCTTATCGTTGGGGCAGTGCAAACGCCCGGTTTGGTATCGCACCACGCTGATTTACGCTTAAGCAGTTTGATATCAGAAGAGACATTGCAGTCCAATACTGATATGGACTATGCGCTATTATTGCGTAAAGGCAGGTTGGACGATAAAACTCAAGTCTATCAATTCTCGCCAAAAGCCGTGCTAAGCGGTGAATATGACAAGCCTTTGGCGGCTTTCGATAAAATATTGATATTTAACCGTTACGTGCAAGATGAGGCAGAGCAACAGCAGCGCTCTGCGGCGCAAAAAGATAAAGCTGGTCGTGATGATCGAGATCTTTTAGCAGAACTAGAATCAGAAAAACTGCTTGATGAAGAGCAAACTTGGTTTGATGTTACCCAATCATCGTTTACCGAAAAACAGTTAACGCTTAAAGAAACCCAAACGCTATCCCGTAAAGCATTGTTAGCGCCAGTGATAAAGCGAGTACAGTCAGAAGCCTCTGAATTACATCCAATTCAGTTAGTCGAAGTATTAGGCGAAGTTAAACATCCGGGTCTTTATCCTATTCCTGAAAACGCAACGGCGAAGGACATGATTATCGCCGCCGGTGGC
>CAXQZJ010000034.1:0-3522 GCA_964228145.1 Alteromonadaceae bacterium
TTGACTGCTGTACTGATTCAGGTTCGGGTAAAAACTCAAAATCATCCAGGTTCATGATATCGTCCGCTCGCGTGGTCTGTTGGTCACGCTACTTAATCTCTTCCTACTTACGTTAAATTAACTCAGTTGGTTTAAATCTAATTTTAATATCAACGTACTGTCCTTGCTCTAAAGAGAATAGCTGTCACTTATCGGACGTCAATAAAACCTCATAAAAAATCTTCGCTTTGGTTAAACTTACAGCAATTTCTTCAGCTTATATAACATATCCAGGGCTTGTCGGGGTGTCATTTCATCCGGTTCTAACGCTTGCAACGCTCGCTCCAAATGAGACTCTGACTCTATGCTTTGTGGCAAATTCGGCGAAGTGTTGTGACGTCCTGATTCTTGCTCGAGTGACTTCAACTTTTGTTTTGCCTGTCGGATAACGGTTTGAGGTACGCCGGCCAGTTGCGCGACCTGTAATCCATAGCTTTGGCTGGCCGCACCGTTTTGCACCGCGTGTAAAAAACTGATGTTATTGTCGTGTTCTACCGCGTCTAAGTGGACATTGACAAGACTACGATGAGATTCTGCCAATGCAGTGAGTTCAAAGTAGTGGGTTGCAAATAAGGTTAACGCTTTGAGTTCGTCCAGGTATGTGGCACAGGCCCAGGCAAGAGAAAGTCCATCATAGGTGGAGGTGCCGCGGCCAATCTCATCCATTAATACCAAACTGTTAGCGCTGGCATTATTCAGGATGTTGGCCGTTTCTGTCATTTCTACCATGAAGGTCGAGCGACCTGACGCCAGATCATCGGAAGCGCCGATACGGGTGAAAATACGATCGATTGGCCCAAGTTCCGCATTTTCAGCAGGCACGTCACTGCCTATGTAAGCCATCAGCGTGATTAATGCGGTCTGTCGCATGTAGGTTGATTTACCGCCCATATTTGGGCCGGTTATGATCAACATACGAGCATCTTGGTTCATTGAAAGGGGGTTGGGAATAAACGGTTTGTCACTGACATGCTCCACCACAGGATGACGGCCGTTTTCGTAACGGATGCCAGCCTGCTCGACAAATCTCACTGGATGATAACCGAGCGTCACAGAACGCTCGGCCAGACAGCTGATAGCATCCAGCTGGGCCAGCGTAATTGCGGTAGATTGCAGTGCAGCTAATTGGGCTACAAATGGGTCGAACAACGCCTCATATAATTGTTTTTCTAATGCCAGTGCGCGACTTTGGCTGGTTAAAACCCGTTCTTCGTGGTCTTTTAACTCAGCAATAATATAGCGTTCGTTGTTTTTTAAGGTTTGGCGACGAATGTAATGTTCAGGTACCAGTGCTGCATTGGCTTTACTGATATCAATGTAAAAGCCATGAACCTTGTTATAACCAATTTTTAAGGTACTGATTCCCGTGGCTTCACGTTCGCGGGCTTCTAACTGCTTGATAAAGTCTGACGCGCCTTGCGCCAAGTCGCGCAGTTCATCAAGTTCGGCGTGATATCCCGGCGCAATGACGCCACCATCGCGAATTAACACTGGAGGATTGTCGATAATGGCAGACGCTAACAAATGGTGCAGATCATCGAAAGAGCCAAGCTCACTGCATAAATGTTGCAAGGCACTGCAATCAGTGTTGGCGACAAATTCTCGTATCAGAGGAAGTTGACCAAATGCATTTCTGATGCGGACAAAGTCGCGTGGCCGGGCGCTGCGCAAGGCTATTCTTCCTAATACCCTTTCTAAATCGCCGATCGGCTTTATCGCGTTACGCAAAGCATCAAGATCCGCGTTCTTTAAAGTTTGAATGGTATTCTGACGCAGCAATAATTCTGAATGGTTAGTTAGGGGCCTATGTATCCAGCGCTGAAGGGTACGACTGCCCATAGGCGTTTGTGTGCTATCCAAAACCGACAATAGCGTATGCTCCATGCCACCTCGCAGGTTTTGCGTAAGCTCCAGGTTACGGCGTGTCGCGGCGTCGAGCAATACACTGTCTTTAGGGTTGTCCAGTGCGATACCTGTGATATGCGGCAAACTAGCTCTTTGCGTGTCCTTAACGTACTGCAGCACTGCACCGGCGGCCATCAAGCCTGCCGGATGTTGTTGAACACCAAATCCATCCAAGGTCTGGGTCTCGAACTGCCGATTAAGCTGTTCCTCAGCCGTTTGCAAATCGAACTCCCACACTGGTCGGCGGCGAATGCCTTTAAATTCCTCAATTAAGTGCAAGGCAGTAAAATCTTCAGGGTATAACAACTCAGCAGGTTGCAAACGCTGTAACTCAGCGCTCAATGCTATTTCGGAGTTGACTTCAGTAATAACAAAGCGGCCACTACTGATATCTAAAGACGCAATGCCTATACGTTTGCCATGCCAGGTGACCGCAGCAAGAACGTTATCGCGCCGGTCTTCTAACAGAGCTTCATCCGTGACTGTACCGGGCGTAACTATTCGTACAACTTTTCGTTCTACAGGCCCTTTGCTGGTCGCTGGATCCCCGACTTGCTCGCAAATGGCGACCGATTCGCCCATTTTTACCAAGCGGGCAAGGTAGTTTTCTGCCGCATGGTAGGGTACCCCCGCCATGGGTATGGGTTCACCACCAGATTTCCCCCTCGCGGTAAGTGAAATCTCCAGTAACTCGGCTGCACGCTTTGCATCGTCATAAAACAATTCGTAAAAGTCTCCCATGCGATAAAACAGCAAGATCGAAGGGTGCTCTCGTTTAATCTTAAGGTATTGCTGCATCATTGGGGTATGCTGCTGTTTTTCTAGTTCGGTAAACAGCGAGGCTTGAGATTCTTTGGACTTCAGCGGCATAATAAATTTTTACTTAATGGTGTGGTTATGACGTTATCGTTATCAGTGTTGGCCGAGGCCAATAAGTTGGGGCAAAGGCTAACTGAAAAGGGCCTGAAAGTCACTTGCGCTGAGTCATGTACCGGTGGAGGAATTGGTTATGCGCTTACGTCTACTGCCGGAAGCTCGGCCTGGTTTGAACAAGGTTTTATTACCTACTCTAATCAAGCAAAAATGGCGATGCTTGACGTCAGCCCTGTTACGCTGGCGCAACATGGGGCCGTGTCCCAAGAAGTGGTTAAGCAAATGGCACAGGGGGCAGCGCGGCATGCAGCGGCAGAGATTGCTGTAGCGGTAAGCGGTATTGCGGGACCTGACGGGGGCAGTCAGCAAAAGCCGGTTGGCTTGGTATGGTTTGGATTTTATCAGGCAGGCCAAGTAACAGCGATGGAAAAAAAACTGAGTGGTGACCGTCATCAAGTGCGTGAGCAGGCGATAGAGTTTGCCTTGCAACACATTAATTCACTGCTCGATACGAACTAATAAAAACCCTTAGAGATTAAACAAAAAAAATATTGTAACTGTATAGTTATACAGTATACTTGGTGTTACATCTTGGCTGCGCAAGGTTGCAGCAAATTAGGCATTTAGCTAGGAGCCCAAATGGACGACAATAAATCAAGAGCGTTATCAGCCGCTCTGGGTCAAATAGAAAAGCAGTTTGGTAAA
>CAXQZJ010000035.1:0-2741 GCA_964228145.1 Alteromonadaceae bacterium
GATCGGCGCATCAATATCCAATAGGCCATCCTCATGCAGCATAGCGACCAAAAGCGCTGTGGCCTTTTTTCCAGCACTGCCGGCAGGCATTTGGTGGTAAACCTGCATGGGTACTTGTTGCTCCAGATCTGCCATTCCCGCCGCACCGAGAAAATCAATTTCAGGCCCATCAATGTGCAAGATCAGGCCGGGAATATCGGCATCGATGGTTTTTTCTCGTAACTCCTGACAGTCGGTGCCACGCACTGGGGCTGGCTGTGGCGCTTCGCTTTGGTGGCTCCCTGAACCACACCCTGCTGTAATAACAGCACCCGTAATAATCGATACTGCCAATAATGTTTTAGTAAATGTCATCACCATGTCTCCGTCTTCGTTAAAATTAGTCACTCACTCCACGGCGTATTAGCACGGGTGACCAGATTCGAAGCAAAGATTAATGCCTGTGCGGTGAAGACAGGGTGAAGAATCTCCCCCCTCGTGATGTAAGTGTGGAATAAAAAAGCCCGCGACACTGCGCGGGCTTTTCAAATAAATTTGAACAATTACTTGCTGCGACGACCTAACATCATGCCAGCAAATATGATGAAGAGTCCGAACATGGCGGGCGCCGGAATTGGATCCGGACCCGGATCGACACCCTGTAAGTCAAAGCTTGCTGAAATGTAAGGCAACACACTATTACCGTTGTCATGCCCAAAGTGAGCAAACATTTCAATACCATTTGACTGTATACCAATAGGTGCGCGACCTACAGATGCACCTGCGCCCCACAAGTCACCCGGGGTAACGCCATCCAGCAGTACCGATGAAGGGTCAGCATAATTCACCGCATCGGAATAGCTGCCTGTAATTGCAGAGACACCAATCGCGCTAAGGAAAGCATCAGCATTATTTGACCAAGTTGGCGCATGATCTGTCCCAACCCAAACACCACCACCCGAGGCATCCAAGTTAGCGGCTACATTGTTCATCAACGCCTTTTCTGATTCATTTTCAGGTTGAAAATAGAAGCCATAAGAACGCGTGTCTACCACCAGACCTTGGTGCATATTCCAAAATAAGTTAAGGGCATTGGTATCATCGCTATTCAGGAAAAGTCTATCCGCTACATCGAACAGAAAAATTTGATCATAGTCCGTCATCGACATGGCGTTGGCTAAATCGCCACCCGCATTAATGGATACGATATCTACAGTATGACCTGCAGCTTCAAGGTTTGCTTCGATTTGTGCAAAAGCAGGAGAAGAGTAATTGAACTCTGTTAACAAGATATTCCCAGCCTGAGCTTGGCTGGATAAGCCGAAAAGTGCCACTGCACCTGCCAGTAAGTGTTTAATTTTCATGATATTCCCTTATATTCTAGTGATGCTACAGCTCACAAAATGCAATTAAAGTGCCAAAAATTAAATCTTTAAATATCAATTTGTTAGGTTCTTTTTACGGATTATGTGTAAATAAACCTGACAGTTAATTCATCTACGCATCCATTGTCTACGTATGATTTGACGCCCCCGTAGCGCCGCAATCATACTTCGTCATCTTTGTTGCTCTGTTCATCCGCAAAACCATGACACGAATCCCTGCAATGCTTAAAGTAAGCGGCGACACCAAACACAAACGAAACCAGTCATGAAATCCATCAATGTAATGATCGTTGACGACGAACCCCTGGCCCATGATGTCCTGTGCCATCATTTGGCGGCCTACGACACAATTCAGGTCGTCGCCCAATGCTACAACGCAACTCAGGCGCTGGCACACCTTGCTGCTCACCAGGTTGACGTGATTTTTCTGGATATTCAAATGCCTGCGCTATCTGGGTTGGAGATGTTAAAAGTGATGGCAAATCGCCCGCAGGTCGTGCTGTGTACCGCTTATCAGGAGCACGCGTTGGAGGCCTTTGAACTGGATGTGACCGACTACCTGCTCAAACCAGTCAGCGAGCAGCGCTTTAAACAATGTATCGAAAAACTACGCCGCCAACATGCCAACCGAACTCAAAGTACCAAACCAACAATGCCTCCAAGTATTGTCATTCGCGTTGACCGCGAGGATCGTAAAGTCATGCTCAGCGATATCGCCTACTTCGAAAGTTATGGAAATTACATCAAGGTATGGCAGCAGGGAACTGCGCTGCTAACACAGGGCCCACTAAAAACTCTCGTACAAATCCTGCCGCAGAATCACTTTGTGCAAATACACAAATCCGTCATGGTTAACAAAGACCATGTTGTCGCTAAAAGTGCCCATAGCGTCACCCTGAAAGACGGAACCCAACTCAAAATCGGCAAATCTTTTAAGACAGATGTCGCGCAACTACTAGTGAATTAGCCCCCCATTAATCACAATGATGCATTAATTAATCGACGGATGCCCACAGTGAATCGCACCGCTCCGTAGTTTTATCTCTGTTCATCCACCAGCAAGCTCAATTTGATTCCATTTGGAATCGTTTTGATTCATTAAAGAATCACTATCATCCCTTTTCATTTTGGTTAATAGGTTGTATCACGCAACAGATAAGGCTTTACACAAAATTAACAAATGTGGCCTGTTAGTTGCACTTGCGATGCAAGACTTAAATTTAAATCACGTTATCAATGACAATAGCTTACTTTAAAACTGCAAAGAAACTGATTACCGGTGGCGCCGCCTTAACCACATTATCAGCGGAGCTTTCCGCACTCGGCATCCAGTCGCTAGCGATAGTGACCGACCAGGGCGTTACCCGCTCCGGTGGA
>CAXQZJ010000036.1:0-6467 GCA_964228145.1 Alteromonadaceae bacterium
TTTGTTCATTGACTGTACGGGGTTACGCGGCCTGCTTATTCAGCAAGCGCTGGGTGTAAGCTATGAGGACTGGAGCCACTGGTTACCCGCAGACAGCGCACAAGCTGTACCCAGTGAGCGTTTCGACAAAACGCTGCCCTATACACGCAGTATCGCCCATCGGGTTGGCTGGCAGTGGCGCATTCCTCTGACACACCGCAATGGCAACGGTATTGTCTATTCCTCGCAATACCTTAGCGATGATGAAGCGGGTCAGACACTGCTGAATAACCTGGATACCAAAGCGCTCGATACCCCGCGTACCATACGCTTTAAAACCGGACGAACCGATCAGCAATGGTGTAAAAACGTGGTGGCCATCGGGTTATCCAGCGGCTTCCTTGAGCCTTTGGAGTCTACCAGTATTCACCTGATTCAGTCGGGTATTGTGCGATTGATGAAAATGTTCCCGAATCAGGGCATCTCTCAGGCCATGGTGGATTTATACAATGCCGAGTCCAAAGATGAATTTGAAACCATCCGCGACTTTATCATTCTTCACTATCATGTGAATCAGCGGGACGATTCTGATTTTTGGCGCGACATGCGCAACATGGCAATCCCTGATCGTCTGGCACAAAAAATAGCTGCCTTTGAAGACACCGCGGCTATCTTTAATGAACAGAGCGACATCTTCCGCGACGCATCCTGGGTGCAGGTGATGATGGGGCAAGGCCTGGATCCGAAGGACTACCACCCTGCTGCCGATGCCATGGACAACGCCCAGCTTATGGACGCCATGCAGCAAATCTACAAAGCCAAGCAACAGCCTCTGGACAAACTAATGAGCCACGACGAGTTCATTAAGCGGTACACCGCATGAATGCCAGCCCGCTGAACATTGTTATTGTCGGGGGTGGCACTGCCGGGTGGATGGCCGCAAACCTATTGGCCAAACGCTGGCAGCACAAGGCTGTTAGTGTCACATTGGTAGAATCACCGGATATCGGCATTATCGGTGTCGGTGAAGGGTCAACGCCCACGTTAAAACGCTTCTTTGAAGACATGAACATTGCTGAATCTGACTGGATGGCAGCCTGTAACGCCACCTATAAAGTCAGTATTCAGTTTGATGGCTGGAGTCCTGAATCCGGGGTTGGTAGCTACGCTCACCCGTTTATCAGCCAGTTAGATACCTTTAGCGAGCGGCCTTTTTATGTCAACTGTCTGACCCGCCGTATGGGGCTCGACGTCAACGTCACGCCCGGAGACTTTCTGTTTAACGGCTGGCTGGCAAAGCACAAGCGCTCACCTCAAACCCCGGCGAATTTCCCGTTTCGGATTGAATACGGCTATCATTTTGACTCGGGCTTGTTAGGCGCATTTCTGCAACGCCATGCTCACACTCTGGGGGTGACCCACAAGTCACGAAATATCGAAAGTGTGCAGTGCCACCCAAATGGCGACATCGCCTCCCTGCACACCCGAGAAGGCGAAATCATCGAAGGCGACCTGTTTATCGATTGCTCCGGTTTTCGCAGTTTATTACTGCAACAAACGCTGAAGGTGCCGTTTAGATCTTTCAAAGATAATCTATTCAATGACGCTGCGGTCGTTTGCGCCACCGATGCCTTAGAAGACCGCCCTGTAGAAACCCGTTCAACCGCGTTGTCGACCGGTTGGGCCTGGCAAATCCCACTGACTAATCGCACCGGTAACGGCTACGTGTATAGTTCGGCGTTCATTTCACAGGAAGATGCTGAAAAAGAATTACTCACGCACCTTGGCGTAAATGATGACGAAGCTCAAACTCGTCATTTGACCATGAAAGTGGGTCAGGTTAGCGAGCACTGGAGCCGTAACTGTCTTGCGCTAGGCCTTTCCCAAGGGTTTATTGAGCCCCTTGAGGCAACAGCCCTGCATTTGGTTCAGACCAGTGTTGAAATCTTCATAGATCACTATGAAAAAGGCGGCTTCAGCGACCAATACCGAGCGGCATATAATCAGGTTATTGGGGAGCGCTTTGAACGCGTAAGGGATTACATCGTCGCTCACTATAAGCTCAATACGCGAAACGACTCTGAGTACTGGCGGGCGAACCGCAACAACGACGTGCTGTCTGAATCGCTGCTGCAATTATTGGACGTCTGGTTTCGACGAGGGGATTTACAGCAGGACATTCAGCGTCAGAAGCTGGACTCTCACTTTGGAGCAACGTCCTGGCATTGCTTGCTTGCGGGATATGGTGCGTTTCCTCGCCTGGCTGCCCAGCAGCCTAATCAAGGCGATTTATACAAAGATAATAATCTGGCGCAGTTCTTTTCTGGGTGCTTACTTAACTTTACAGCGCAATAACCTGACGACTTACATTTATGAGCCTGTAAATACTGCATTGCCGGCTCACATCAAGCCCGCTTATCAGCCAATGGTTTCGCCCAGCTTCAGCTCGTAAGACAGCGACATCGACTGGTTTTCTCCACTGAGTAACAGATTGGCGGCTTGCATACCTTTCTCAACACTCGACTGACACACTGTCGACAAGTATGGACGGGTTCGGGAAGCCTCTTCGATACCATCGAAGCCGGTGATTTTAAGCTCGCCGGGTACCTCAATGCCCATCGACAATGCGCATTGCAGCAGCTCAAGCGCAATGATATCACTCATGCACAAGATGACATTTGGGCGTGGCTGGCTGTAAAGCACTTCCTTAGCGGCCTGCACTGCATACACCACGTTGTTTTCAGGCAGGCTCCATATCCAGTCTGAATCCACCGTGATCCCCGCTTCCTTAAGTGCCTTGCTGTAACCATCTAAACGGCGGTGGGTAATGGAGGACTCTACATTTAACAACGGATTGTCGTAAATACGGCAAGTGCTGGGTGAATCAATTAAGCGCAATCCCAGAATTGCCACGTGATCGCCCGGCTTCAGTGCCGCTTTGGCAATTTCATAACTGGCTTTCTCGTTGTCGATGTTGATTGCCGGGCGGCCTTCCAGGTTAAAGTCAACCGTCACCACGGGCTTACTTTGTTGATTCAACTGTTCGGACAATGCAGCATTGCGCGGCGCCCCATAACAAATGAACCCATCAACAAAATCCACAACGTCGGCAATCGATTCAGAATCACCGGCGTACAGTAACAAGTGCTTTTGATTTTCCCGCAATACCCGGGAAACACCCTGAATAAATGTACTGGCAACCGGGTCCGTGACCATGTAGTCCAGGCTGTCCGCTAACACCAATGCCACAATATTAGACTGGCCTTTGCGCAAAATCTGCGCGGCGCGATTTGGGCCGGTATAGCCGATTTTCTTGCAGGCTTCGAGTATTTCCGTGCGCTTCGCCGCTGATAGTTGATCCGGGCGGTTAAACGCATTCGAAATTGTAGCAGTAGACACGCCTAACTCTTTGGCGACATCTTTTAGCGTGAGCTTCTTCATAGCAAGTGTACTGTTCTTGTAATTGTGTATTTACGCCTACTGTGTGCAAAAGGCAATCAAAGAGTAGACCTTCTTAATCAATTTAAGTTTAACTTATTTTTAAAAAAATATTAGCATAAAACAACATCTTAAAAAGCTAAATCGTTTAACTTTCTTGATTTTGAAAGCGGTTGCAATTGGTTAATAATAAAACAAGATTAAGAACAGTAAGTTAGGTGTTAAGTTGCCAATCAACGGGTACCGAAGATTTTGTCGCCGGCATCACCTAATCCAGGCAGTATGTACCCTTTTTCATTTAGACGGTCATCAATAGCCGCGGTGTAAATGTCTACGTCAGGGTGCGCAGCAACAACAGCATCGATGCCTTCTGGCGCAGCAACAAGAAATAACCCCATGATTTTCTTACAGCCTTTTGCTTTCAGCAAATCAATGGTAGCGATAAGCGTGCCGCCGGTGGCCAGCATAGGATCAACAATCAGCGCCGTGCGCTTGTCGATGTTCTTCACGACTTTGTCAAAATACGCAACCGGCTGCAATGAGGTTTCATCACGGTACAGCCCAACCACGCTGATTTTCGCATTCGGGATCAGTTTCAACACACCATCTAACATACCTAAACCGGCGCGAAGAATCGGCACAATGGTAATTTTCTTCCCTTTAATGCTCTGCACTTTTAACGGTTTACCCGTCCAGCCAGTGATCTCTACGGTTTCAGTAGGCAGTGCGCGAGTCGCTTCGTAGGTTAGCAGATTGCCAATTTCACCCGCCAACTCGCGAAAATCCTTGCTGCTTATTTGCGCTTCCCGCATTAAGCCAATTTTGTGTTGAATCAGTGGATGTTGAATTTCGTGAATGGCCATAATCAGTCAGTCCTTTAATAACGGGGCATGCGCACAAATATACCTTAGAGCCCCGTTCAGGAAAAGTCAGCGACGAGCAGTTACTGAATAGCGGCGATTACCCGGTCGCTGTGCCGTGAAAATAGCTCGCGAATTGTATCGACAGGCTGGCCCTTTCGAAGATTCACAATCACAGCATAACGTTTGTTGCGCACCGCTTCCCGCACCACATCGATGATTTCAGTGCGGTCGGGGCGCAAGCTCAGTAAACCGGCAACAAATAAACCAATAAAAATACCCGGGCTGACCATTGCAATATAGGTAAACAGTGGATTGTTCTGCGTAAGCGCAGGTCCGAACTCTACTAACACGTACGCCACAATCATCCCGATCAACAATCCGGCACCACCGAGAATAAGATGCGAGTACCACATCATTTTACCCAGTTCTTTACTCTCGCCTTCCAGTTTGCGATTGAAGTTCGGATCATTAGGACTGATAACCGTAATTTGCTCAGGCGCTACAGAGGTTTGGCGAATCACTTCGCTGATCGTCTGTTTTGCTTGTTCCTGTTCGGTAAAAATTGACGCCAGCTGGGTATTATCGGCCCCCGCTAACTCTGTACGAATAGGATGTTGGGTTGTCATCTTAAACTCCTTCGACATCTCAATCATTGAACTCTACGCTATTACATTCAAGCCCCACGCCATAATTTTAGCCAACTGATTTTATTTAGATTTTTTCATTTTTTGCGTGTTATTAAGCAGCACTTTGCTGCCAGCGAGGTCAGTATTTGCTGGCCTGATTGAAAAAATTTCCCACCCGCAAAGTATTGACCCAAATTAAAACAAGTGTTTAAATTTAGCCAAATTAAAACGACCGTTTGATTTTTTTGAATCAAACTGCTGTACGCCTACACATTAAGGAACCTCAATGCTCTTCTGGATAATCGTAATTGCTGCCGTGGTCTATGTATTTCGGTCAACATCATTGCGTCAGCAATGGATAACCGGCCCTGCTTTTAAACTGTTTAAGCGCGTGTTACCACCACTCAGTCAAACAGAGCGCGAAGCCATGGAAGCGGGTTCAGTGTGGTTAGAAGCGGACTTGTTTAAAGGTCAGCCCGATTGGCAAAAGCTGTACGACCTGGCGCTGCCAGAGCTGACAGCAGAAGAGCAGGACTTCATAGACAATGAAGTGACCGAGCTTATGTCACTGATCGATGATTTTGATGCGGTACACAACCGTAAAGATTTCAGTGATGCAGCCTGGCAATACATGCGTGAAAAAGGCTTTTTCTCGCTGATTATCCCCAAAGAGTACGGCGGTAAGGCATTCTCTGCACTCGCGAATTCAACCATTGTATCTAAGATTGCCAGTCGTTCACTGAGTGCCGGCGTGACGGTGATGGTACCCAACTCCTTGGGTCCCGGCGAACTGCTCAGTCACTATGGCACACAGCAACAAAAAGACTACTGGTTGCCACGCCTGGCCAGTGGACAGGACATTCCCTGCTTTGCCTTAACCGGGCCAGAGGCGGGCTCTGACGCTGGGGGAATTCCGGACACAGGCATTGTCACTCTGGGTGAGTTCGAAGGCAAAGAGACTCTGGGTATTCGCCTGAACTGGGAAAAGCGCTACATCACACTCGCCCCTGTTGCTACAGTGATGGGCCTGGCGTTCAAACTTCAGGATCCGGATGGCTTACTGGGTGACAACAAACACATTGGCATTACCTGTGCGCTTATTCCAACCAGCCATGCCGGCGTTGAAGTCGGTAACCGTCACCTGCCACTTGAGCAGGCATTTATGAACGGTACAACCCGTGGTAAAGATGTGTTCATTCCACTGGATTGGATCATTGGTGGCAAAGACTACGCCGGTAAAGGCTGGCGCATGCTAATTGAGTGTTTATCTGCAGGCCGGGGCATTTCATTGCCCGCACTGTCTGCAGGTAATGCACACCTTAGCGCGCAGACGACCGCCATTTACAGCGCTATCCGCCAACAATTTGGTTGCTCACTGTATGAGTTTGAAGGTGTTCAGGACGGTCTGGCCCAACTTGCAGCCAATGCCTATAAAGCAGAAGCGATTCGACGTTTAACCGCAGGGGGAATCGACCTCGGTCAGAAGCCCGGCGTTGTAACTGCCATTGCAAAATATCACATGACGGAGCTGGCTCGTGAAAGCATCAATATCGCCATGGAT
>CAXQZJ010000037.1:0-15899 GCA_964228145.1 Alteromonadaceae bacterium
GAATCGTCGCTGGCGGAAGATGCCACACAGGAAACCTTTATTCAGGTTTGGCGAAGCTTAAGTAAATTTAACCGCCAGAGCCGCTTTTCGACATGGATTCATAGTGTTGCGACCAATGTTGCGATTTCTTATGCGCGCAAACAAACCCCTTGGTGGAAGCGTATATTCAGTATTGAAGACCACCATGTAGACCATGTGGCGGCTGACGCTGATGCAAATTATGACCTGAGCCCTTTGCTGGCCCGCTTGCCTCAACAGGCCAGATTGGTTTTTATTCTTCATGCTGTAGAGGGTTTTCGTCATCAGGAAATAGCTGAAAAACTGGGGATAGCGGAAGGGTCGAGTAAGGCGCAATTTTTCAGAGCTAAACAGTTAATTAAGCAGTGGATGGGCTATGAATAAGCAAAACTTCGAACAGACGTTGCAACAAAGCATTGAGGATTATCGACAGCTGCGTCAACCTAGTCGGGACCTGTGGCCAGCCATTGAACGTGGCCTTGAGACACCTCCTTCCCGAACTAACGGAGCCAAATGGTCAATTGCAGCATGTATATGTTTAAGCGCTTGTCTGGCGCTCTGGCTAGCAAGACCGGAGCCGACGACATTGCCATTGGTTCAACATTTGGAGCACAACCATCAGCAACAAGTGCAGATGCTGTTGGCGAATTACGCCGATCAGCCTGTGGTTGTGAACTCATGGCAGAGTCAACTTGAAGAGATGGAGCAGGCCTGTCGGTTGATAAGCCAGGCATTGCTCAACGATCCCGATAACGTGATGTTAATTAAGATGCTCAATGATGTGCATCAACAGCAATTGCAGTTAATTGAAAAGTCCCACGCGCCTCAGTGGCAACAAATATAAGGATAGATTTATGACAAGCCTTCGTTCAATCATAGTTTCATTGTGTTTCATCAGCTCTGTCAGTTTCGCGGCACAGCGGGTTGATCAAACGCTGGATGTTGCCGCCGGCGGATTTGTTAAATTCGAAAATGTGAATGGCGAAGTGCGATTCCATGCCTGGCAACAAGATAAAGTCCGTGTCACCGGCGAATTAGATGAACGCCTGGATAAGTTTATTTTTGAGCGTTCAGGTAAGCAGGTTGTAATTAAGGTAAAGCTCAAAAAAGAGAGTAGCTGGAATTGGAACAGTGCCAGCAAGGGCGATAATCTGGATATCTATTTACCGGCCAACCATCATCTTGAGATCGACAGTGTGAATACGGATATTAGTTTAGGCGAGCTGAATAACGGTTTGGATGTCGAGCTGGTTAATGGCGATCTGACAGTCAATGATGTCACCGGCAAGATACGTATTATTACCGTTAATGGCGATATTAACAGCCGGGGTCTCAAGGGTGACGTGAGCTTTGAATCCGTTAACGGCGACATTCAGGACAGTGATGGTGAGGGCAGCGATCTACGCTTTACCACAGTCAATGGCGATGTCCGTTCCAGCTCACGGGCGCCTGTGGTGTCATTAACCACAGTGAATGGTGATGGCAAGCTGACATTAGCCCAAGTGAATGAACTTACCTTAAAAACGGTGAATGGCGATTTTAATGTCAGTGCCGAGCCTGGTTCAGCGATTGAAATTGAAGGTAGCAGCGTCGGTGGCGACATACACTTACAGTTTGATGGCGAGCTGTCAGCGCGAGTGGAAGTTGACTCCCATGGCGGAAAAATTATCAATAAATTGACTGATGATGCGGTCGTGCGCGCCAAGTATGGCCCCAACAGGTCGTTACATTTTCTGTCCGCAGGTGGTCAGGGTAAGGTCAAGCTGACCACAGTAAATGGCAAAATCACCCTTGAGTAGCCTGATGCCGGGCACGGTCTGATAACTCATGCAGTGCTTCCAGTGCTGCATGAGCGTGACTGGCAGGAACAAATACATGGTCGTGAAAAAATGCGGCAATGATGTTTGCACTGATCCCCAGTTTTGCCAGTTCGTTGGATACCGCTGCGGTCAAACCCACTGCTTCGAGACTAGAGTGTACGTTGAGGGTTATGCAACACATGGGTTCGCTGGCGGTTAAATGATGCAACCTTGCCTGATCTTCTGAAAGAATCAGGGTTGGCCCTTCTTTTTCTATGTAAACACCCACCGGTTTTATCGTAGCAATTCGCTGCCAATCGCGCTCCGCCAAATGAGTAAATACATAACGGGTTGGGTCGAGTGATGGGGTCATACTCGCTAATAAAATGCCAAGATCGGTCTCGCCTGTCATGCCAATACGCCTCTTATTGATATGCATTTCTAACATAACGCAAAGTCAGCCCAACGGGCAATCGAAACCTTAACCAGACACCAGATGGGCATTTCATTGTGGATTGAATTACCGCATAATAGCCGGTCTGTATTTTTGGCATAACAGGTTACCGTGAAGTCAACGTCCAAACAGCAAGGCGAAAATAGCATTGAAAAGCTAAAGATCCCGCCGCACTCCATTGAAGCAGAACAGTCTGTGCTCGGAAGTATGCTGATCGCACCGGATTCATGGGACAAGGTCACTGAGCATCTGGTCGAGGATGACTTTTATAATCGCTCACATCGCACCGTTTACATGGCGATACTGGCTTTACTAAAAGCTAACCTGCCTGTTGACGTGATTACCGTTTCTGAACAGCTTGAAAAAAATGAGCAACTGGATGAAGTGGGGGGCTTTGCTTACTTAGGTGAGTTAGCCAAAAACACCCCAAGTGCGGCGAACGTCGTAGCTTATGCGAAGATTATCAAAGAGCGCGCAATTTCTCGCGAACTGATTGCTGCCGCCAATGACATTGCCGATAGTAGCTATAATCCCCAAGGGCGTGATGCGATAGAAATCCTCGATTTTGCCGAAAGCAAAGTGTTCGAAATTGCCGAAAAGCGAACCGGTGAAAATGAAGGACCACGTAACGTCGATCAGGTCTTGGGCAAGACTATCGAACGTCTCGAAGCGTTGATCAAAGATAATCGGGAAGTAACCGGCGTGACCACCGGCTTTGTCGACCTAGATAAGAAAACCAGTGGTTTACAGCCTTCAGACTTGATCATTGTTGCGGCCAGGCCATCGATGGGTAAAACCACATTCGCCATGAACCTGGTTGAAAATGCGATGATGTCTGAAACCAAACCTGTGTTGGTTTTTTCACTGGAAATGCCTTCAGAACAAATCATGATGCGGATGTTGGCATCACTGAGCCGGGTTAACCAAACCAATATCCGCACAGCCCAATTAAACGATGAAGAGTGGTCGCGGGTTTCACAGACCATGGCCAATTTAAAGGATAAGGATAACCTGTACATTGATGACTCTTCAGGCTTAACGCCGATGGAAGTGCGTACTCGGGCCCGTAAAATCGCCCGTGACCACGGTGGTATCGCTATGATCATGGTGGATTATCTGCAGTTGATGCGGGTCCCCGGTTTGGCCGATAACCGTACGCTTGAAATCGCGGAAATTTCCCGCTCACTAAAAGCGCTGGCCAAAGAGCTGGAATGTCCGGTTGTCGCTTTGTCGCAGTTGAACCGTAGTTTGGAACAACGTTCAGATAAACGACCGGTTAACTCAGACTTGAGGGAATCGGGGTCCATTGAGCAGGATGCCGACTTGATCATGTTTATCTACCGTGATGAGGTATATCACGAAAACAGTGATCTTAAAGGGGTGGCAGAAATTATCCTCGGTAAGCAGCGTAACGGCCCCATTGGTACGGTGCGATTAACCTTCCAGGGCCAGTATTCCAGATTTGATAATTACACCGGTCCCGACTACGACGACGAATACTAAACCTGTCCATACCGTTAAACGAATACGTCAGGAGCCAATATGACATCACTAGGGTGGGGTATCATTGGACCGGGTCGCATTGCGGCTAAATTTGCCCAAGCACTGGCCTTCCTTGACCAAGCTTTAGTCGCCGTTGCCGCAAGAGACAAGTCGAAAGGCGAGACATTCGCCAAGGCCCATGGTGCTCAAACCGTTTGTTCGCCCGTCAGCGAACTATTCCATCGTGAAGATATCGATGTAATTTACATCGCAACTCCACACACATCGCACTATCAGCTTGCTATGCAGGCGCTGTACGCCGGCAAACACGTGGTGATTGAGAAACCTTTATGCCTGACGGCTCAACAAGCCCAATGTATTGCTGACGCTGCCAATCGCCAACAGCGTTTCGCAATGGAAGCTATGTGGAGTTGCTACTTACCCGCGATACAACAGGCCAGAGCTTGGCTGGAACAAGGTAAAATAGGCAAATTGAACGCAATCAACGCCACTATTGGTTTTGCGTTCGACAAGAGTGAGGCCCACAGAATTAATAATCCGTTACTGGGTGGCGGTGCCATGTTAGATTTAGGTATCTATCCGATCGCCTTGAGTAATTGGTTTTGGCAACAGCGGCCAGTTGCGATTCAGGCTTCTGCCCGCTTATCAGCTTCGGGTATCGACTTAGCCACTCAGGCCAGTCTCGGATACTCCTCTGGTGGGGTAACACAATTTATGACCGCTATTGATACTGTCATGCCAAATACTATGACGTTGCAGGGAGAGTCTGGGTTTATCCAGCTTAATAGTAAGTTTTGGGGCGCAACTGACGTCGCGTTAGTAGCAAATCAAGATCTGTCGGTGTCTTTGCCCTTTGCGTGTAATGGTTTCGAATATCAGATTAATGCTGTGATTGACGCTATAAGTGGTGACAAGCCGGGGGGCACAGAATTTAATTTGCTCGACAGTGTAGACACTATGTGGGTCACGGATGAAATTCGTAGTCAGATTGGTTTGCGCTATGCCGCCGAGCATGAAAGCTGTGTGTTTACTCCTGACCCTGAATAGTGGCCAATAATGTCCGACTGCCAGCGCGAACCCGAAATTCGCACAGATAAATTCCTTGCCAGGTCCCCAGGCCAAGACGCCCATCGCTGATCGGAAGGGTTAGGCTCACCCCAAATAAACTGGACTTAATGTGGGCTGGCATATCGTCAGGTCCCTCATAGGTATGGGTAAAATAGGGGGTGTCGTCAGCAACATTGGCGCTCAGCCAAGCATGCATATCCTCTCTGACACTGGGGTCTGCATTTTCGTTAAGTGTCAGTGCCGCACTGGTGTGCTGCAAAAACAGATTGACCATGCCAATACGGGTATTGCGTAAAGCGGGAATTTGGCTGACGATTTCATCGGTTACCAGGTGTAATCCCTGGGGCTTAGGTGTCAGACGAACCTGAGTTTGTTGCCAGTTCATATTTATCTGCAATTGGCGCACAACCCGTGTGCTTCAATGGTTTGTTGCTTGACCTTAAACCCGAATTTGTCGGCTTGTTTTGTGAGGGTTTCTTGCAGCCCTTCTGATTGAATTTCTTTCACGTCGCCGCATTGATCACAGATCAAAAACTGCACTGGATGGCTGCAACCAAAGTGATGGCAAGCAACAAATGCGTTGCTGGATTCGACCCTGTGTATCAGGCCAAATTCCATTAGAAAATCGAGTGTGCGATAAACGGTTGCAGGTTTAGCGCTTTGTTCAGTCTCTTTGAGCTTATCAAGCACTTCATATGCGCCAGTGGCTCCTTCTTTATCAACAAGAATGGCGTAAACCTTTTCCCGCAATAAGGTGAAACGAGCGCCTTTGCTCTCGCAATACTCTCTGGCTTTTAACACTTGCGCGTTGCTGGACATAGCTTTTTATCTCTTTAAGTTTATCTTAGCCAGTTTAACATACCGGCGTGCCCTGAATAGCGTTGAAATCAAAAAGCGGCAGGGCGCGGATGCGTTGCTTGATTTGTTCGGTTAACCCTTGATAAACGGGGCCATCGATGGCGCCGATTTGGCGTTCAAATTCTGCTGCGGATAAGTTTTCTGGTAGATCATCAATTTGTGGCATTAACATGGCTTCGCGATACAGCAAACTCAGGCGTTCTGTAATAACCGTGGCGTGGGTTTGTGATATTGCACAACGGGCAAAATAGGCCCCGGTCATATCTGCAGCCAAATCAGCGAAGCTAAAGCCACTACCGGACAAACTTTTATCCATAAACTCCTTAAATTCTCCAATGGCAAAGGTGGTTTGCTGATTACTCAGAATTTCCAATGCAGCGGAAAAGATAAAGTGTAAGTAAAGGTCGTGTCGCTGACGTAGATGTAAACGATGGGGGACTCTGGCTTGCTGAAGTAAGCGTGCATCCATGCCCCCGACAAACCGGGAGAAGTGCTGGCTTCCGGCAAATATCGCCATTGCAAGAATGGCGGCCTTGTTGTGTTCAGCCCGCTGGTCGGGCAGCGCGACCTTGCTTACCTGTGCAAACAGCGGTCGCAGATAGTCAATCGCACTTGGTGTCATTGGCGTTTGCGCAGAGACGCGTAGATTGGTCAGGAACTGCAAATAGGCTGACGTCAGGTCGCGCAGTTCTCGCTGCTCGTCATCCAAAACGGTAACCCGCGTTTTCAATTCCGTAATGAGGTCTGCCACGGGTGCCAGAGTAATGCGAATTTCGTCAGGGTCGATATCTATGTGATTTACCCGGGCAAGCACCCTTTCTGTGATAGTCAAGTCAGCCAACTGATCGCCGAGATGAATAATTAAATAGCGGGCCAAGGCGTCAGGTATCGGCAGATATCCTACTTTTACATTGCTAAGTTGCACACCTGGACCTTGCTCTACTGATGCAGAAACGTTGATAAACAGCGGGTACTCACGTATCTGTAGGGTGGCGTGCAACGAAGCATGTTGTTCGGATAAGTGGAACTGTGCAGAAACGGGTTGCTTTGCGCGTTGCACGAACGCAGACAATCCGGTCAGCTGGCTAGCGTTTACTTTAATCTGTTGCTGTCGCTGGGCACGACGGAACAATTGTTTTGCTTGCGACACCAGGTTTGGCACATTCGACGCTAGGTGTAATTGTTCCACCGGTTGCGGGGTAACATTGGGACTAAATTGAACAATAGCCAGCAAGGTGAGCGGGATAAGAACACAAAGGGTGACGATTAACCATTTGAGTATCCGACCCAAAAAAGACAGCATCTGCAATTTTCTCCCGCCACAGCATGTTTGTAATCCGGCCAATAGTAATAGTCTGAGCCCGATTGTCCAGTTAGCGCTCGTTTACCGGTGTATGTTTTCCTGTCAGTGACAGTGGGTTGAGTAGGCGTGCCAGTTCATCTTTGTCGATATCTGTCATTTGTTCTGCTACCTCCAGAATACTGCGCTTTTGCTGGTAGGCCTGTTTCGCGATCTCTGCTGCACGCTGGTAGCCAATTAAGTTATTCAGGGCGGTGACCAGAATCGGGTTTTTACTGAGATGAGCTTCAATGTGGTGTTGATTTACCTCGAAGCTGAGACAGTGGGTCGTCAGCGCCATCAGGGATCTTTCCATGAGGCCTATCATAGTTACCAGATTGTCGGCGATAATCGGTAGCATTACATTGAGTTCGAAGTTAGAGGATTGTGCGGCAAGGGTTATCGCCGTCTCTAAGCCGGTTACTTGCACACATGCCATGCAAATCGCTTCAGGCACGACCGGGTTTACCTTACCTGGCATTATCGACGAGCCCGGCTGAAGTGCGGGTAAACGGATTTCCGCCATGCCAGTTAATGGACCAGAATTCATCCAGCGCAAATCATTGGCAATTTTGTACAAACTGGTGGCTAACACTTTCACAGCACTGGCAAACGCCTGATGGTGATCCTGTGCGCCAATGCCGGTAAAGGGATGTGGCGAAGACGACCAGGAACTTTGAGTTAAGGCCGACAATTGTTGGCAGAAAGTCTCGCCAAAGTGGGCAGGACAATTCACACCGGTACCCACCGCAGTGCCTCCCTGGGGCAGAACACGTAACGATTCGGTCGCTCTCTCGATACCCTGCAAACTCTGCTTGAGCTGGCTTGACCAGGTTGTGAGCACCTGACCAAAGGTAATTGGCATCGCATCCATCAAATGAGTACGACCTGTTTTGGTCACTGTAACCAGTTCCCGCGCGCGTTCTTCGATGGCGGCGATGGCAGTGTGCAAAGCCGGAATCAATTGTTGCTCAGTTAACATGCAGCTGGTGACCTGAATGCAGGTAGGGATAACGTCATTACTGCTTTGGCTGCAATTGACATCATCATTGGGGTGTATGTGTAGTCCGCTATTTTGCGAAGCAACGGTGGCCAAAACTTCATTGGCATTCATATTCGAGCTAGTACCCGAGCCGGTTTGCAGAACATCGACTGGAAAGTGCTGAGATAAGTTTTCGTCGTATAACAGGCGTTGAACCGCCAGTGCGATGGCGTTTGCTTTCGCATCATCTAAGACAGATAGCGCTTTATTGGCGTTTGCGGCAGCTTGTTTAATGAGCAACAAGTGGCGAATAAACGCCAGCGGCATTGGCTTGCCCGCGATGGAAAAGTTGTTTATGGCCCGCTGAGTTTGTGCCTGATAAAGGGCGTCGGCAGGCACCTCAACCTCTCCCATACTGTCGATTTCGATACGTCTGTCTGACATAAATTGCTCCTTGAACTTTTTTCCAGCTTAGAAGATTTGTGCGATGAAACCAATGTTACTGCTCAGAACGTATTGATAACAAAATTCGAATGCAGGACAGATTATGAATCTTGATTCAGAACAACTTTCCCGTGTCATAGAAATGGCCTGGGAGGATCGGACGCCATTTGATGCAATTCAGCGTCAACTTGGCTTGTCGGAATCTCAGGTTATCAGAATAATGCGCCGTCATTTAAAGCCAGCTTCGTTTCGGCATTGGCGCTGTCGCATGCAAGGACGACTTACTAAGCATGAATCTCTGCGCCAGCCAGGGGTTAGCCGCGGTTATTGCGCCTCTCAATACAAAATAAGAGGCAACAAGTAAGGCTACCAAGGGGTCAAATCGGTTTGAAGCGGTTTCGTCAAATCAAAATCAACCCTGACTTCTCGTGCCGGCCGCACTAAGCGATAAGTGAACGTTTGAGGATAAAGCATTAACTGCCAAACGTTGTCGACAGATTGGGGAATGCCTTGCTCAACGAATAATTGTTGGGTGGCGGTGTCGGCCGGAAAAGATTGCACCTGAGTCCAGCCGGCACTGACTGCATGGCCACCGTATTGAGTCAATGTATCTGCACTGCCATCTTGGTGGTTATGACGGTGGTGTAAGCTGAGGTGGTTACCGTGATGGCGAATTATCCAGGTTCGCGATGCATCCTGACCCACAAAAAATGGGATTTCAATCACCTTATCAGTGCATTTAGCCACATGCATCAGCAGCCGCTGATTATTAAATGTTCCCAGATTAGGGGTATCGACGGTTATTTTTCCTTCAAAAGCTTGTCCGCAAAAGCCACGCAGCGAATCAAAGAATGTCTGGTGTTGTGCATCCACCGATGCAGGTTGATTGAAGCCTGATGTGCAGCCGCAGCAGGCAAGGACGATTAAACTGAGAAAAATGCGCATGTTTTTGTGTTGTTGATGAGTTTCCCGTTAAGAGTAATAAAAACAAGACCAAATGCGAAGGTAAAGGATGTAGTGACAGTGGTTTTTCTTTAGTGTGATTTAAAACACTCAGGTAACCTTCAATATGTTCTTTTCCCGACAATCAGTGCGGAGTCGTTTTGGCCTTCTGGCAAGCGCACTAATTCTCAGCGCTTGTGCTACGTCAGGGGGTAATTGGCATCAACGCCAGGCGTCGCCAGCCGTTACCGAGCAACAACGTCTCAATCATGGGGCAGATAAAAATGCTGGCCTTTACGCTGCGGCCCAATCAGGCTTCCCCCTGACGCATATTCAGAGCACCCCTATGGGTGACGACTTGAGCGTAAGCACCGCCAAGGTTGATGTCGCGCCCGGCACCTCCGTAGTGGCAATAGATGCGCGCTTATCTGACACTTTGAAACTTGTCCCTGTGATACCGGTGCAGGGGCAATGGCGTCTGGAGGATACGTTACAACGGGCTACTGCGATGAGAGCATCAGGTAGCAAGGTGTTAGCGATGATCAATGCTGATCCCTTTAATGTTCATAATGGGTTTAATGCAGGGGTCATAAAGGTCAACCAGCAGACTTACGCAGGTGCGACCCTGTTTAACCCCAACAGGCGCGAAGGCGCAGTCATTGTCAGGCAAGATGGCAAAGTTGAGATATGGAATGCACAGCAAATGCCGCAGTTTCAGATGCGCTTGCATCATGCTCAACAGCCACTGGCGACGGTAACAAAAGCATTTTATTTTGACCGTGAAAGTGGTCAAAACCATGCGCTGGAGATTGCCAGCGATACCGCATCCTCCGTGTGGGTTTACAGTGGTGATAATTTCCGGGGCCGTGTCCACTTTACCGACCAATCCGCGTTATTGGTAAAGGTTGATCATAATCCTGTTACGGCACCGGCAAATTCAGATAACACGGTGCAGGTCAGATTTCCGCCTTTTTCGGGTGTCGTGGTTGGCCACCCTGAACGTTCCATAGTGGTACCATCCGGCCATGCGCTATTGACCAGTAAGACGTTGGATTTGCGCCAAATCTCAACGGGTGAGCCTGTATCGATAGCAATTGAAAGCCAAGACCCACGATGGCAAAAGGTGCGCTATGCGTTGGGAGCAGGTTTTTTCGATCCATTACTGGTTGATAATGGCGTCATTCAGGTATCGGCTGAGCAAAAATCAGCGGTCAGCAGTCGCTCTGCGCTAGGTGTCAAAGCCGATGGCAGTTTGTTGTTGGTCGTGGCGGATAAGCCGCTTCGCAGTGCTAATGCCGGATTAACCCTGTACCAACTGGCTGAGCTTATGCAAGGTCTCGGCGCCCAATCCGCAATAAATCTTGATGGGGGAGGCTCATCAGCGTTGAGCTATTTTGCCCCAGACAAGGGGAAAATGGCGCTGCTTAATACCCCTTCTGATGGAGCCCCCCGACCAGTCAGTACGCACTGGGCGCTGGTAGGCAAAACCGATCCTGTGACAGCCAGTTTGCAGGTTAAGCCCAGACGTCTCAATATGCTTGTGGGCAGTGAATTCACTGATTTTACGTTATTTAAAGGTACGCAACAGGTTTCTTGTACGCAAACTAAAGTGACGCTCAGTCTTTCTTCACAAAGTATGGGGCAAGCCGCAGACAAAGGGTGTCGCTTCAAGGCCGGCCGGCAAATGACCGAGGGATTGATTATATTTAGTACCGCACAGCAAGATATCAGTGCCCAAATCCACGTGATTGAGCAGCCCACCAGACTTTTCTTCGACATCGACTCATTGGTACTCAAACCCGGTCAGCAACAAGTAATCCCCCTAACGATGCTGAGTGAACAGGGAGAAGTTTATTTCGAGCCACAACAAATCAAATGGTCGGTAAGTCACCCCGATGCAGTAAGTATTGACCCGCAAAAGGGAATAGTCTCAGTAAAAAAGCGCATTGATGACGCAGTGCTGGTAACGGCCGAGTACGCGGGTTTATCGGCATCCATGATGCTTCGGACCGGCCTTGTCCCTCAACCTCTTACCCGCTTCGCACAACAGTTTGCGCAATACAAAACCAGCGGGGCTCGGTATAAAAAGGTTATGCTTCGTGTACCCTCCGATACCGAGGCTAGCGAAATTAACGGCGCAATGCAGCTAAGTTGGCAAACCAACGGTTCACGCCCGGGCACTTTCGGGGCGTATTTAGTTGCCCCGGCAGGATCGCCGTTATCGGCTGATTATCCGCTGTATGTACAGGCCAATATTTATATTCCTGAGCAATTGTTAGGTTCACAGGTTTGGTTGCGGGGACAGTTAACCGATGCAGAGGGAAAGCGCATTGCTATTGACTATAATCAACAGTCACAGAAACTGACACAGTCAGGCTGGACGCGCTTTTTAGCACCAGTCCCTTCAGGTTTTCAACCGCCATTCAGACTCACTATGCCACTGCGTGTGATGATCTTAAAGGATCAACACAGGCAAGATGCAGCGCTGTTGCTAAGTGATTTCTATGCGGTATACGAAGAGCCTGATATCCCACCTCTGGGGCAACACAGCTTAGCGTTAGAAAATGTAGCTAACACGCCGACGCAGCGTATGCGAACTCAACCTGCTTGGCTGCCTGCAGCACATCGCCAGCGCGTGACGCTCACGACGGCAAATGGTGAGCCGTTAGCATTTGCACCGGTACAGCTTGAGGTGCTCGCTAATCAAGCGGGAAATCAACCAAAGTTGGTCTCGTCGACGAAGGTGAGGGCGAATCAAGCCGGTGATGTAATCATCGACAGTGAAATTTGCGAGCAAATACCGCGCTGCGTTATTCGCATCGAAAATGTTAATCTCCCGGTATTGGAACCCCTGTCCATTGCGCCAAAACCCAAGCCCTATCTGACCGTGGGGCAGGACCAAAGTGAGTATTTTCTCAACTGGTTCTCTATGCCATCGGACCGTCCTGAAGTGATGCGGCTCATCAGCCCAAACGCAGACAATAGGCTGATTGAAGCCAATCAACAGTGGCTGGGTTTTGGGCAAGGTACGCAACGAGGCTACCTGCAAATTAATCAGGTTCGGCTCAATAATCTTGAGCCTGCCAGTGAATATCAGTATCAGCTTTTACAAGCTGATGGGCAGTGGCGTTCGTTTCGTTTTACAACACCAGGTTTGGACCAAGCTGTGAGTATTCATTTGTTGGGTGATACACAGTTTTTACTCAAGGATAACCCGGTGCTCGGCCCCGGGGTTGTTGATGAATTATTGAGTAAAATGGCAGCCAGCGGTAAACCAGACTTGTTATTACACGTTGGAGACTTTACTGATGACATCAGTCAATTCAGCCTGGTCGAGGCGTTTTTTGACCAGATTTCTGCCTATGCGGCCAATACCCCGCTAGCTATGACCTTCGGCAACCATGAAGCCTATAATGACGGTGAAACCTTGTTTGCGCCTATGTTCGGTTTACCAATCCAGGCTGGGCACAAGGGACTCCGGGAACATGGTGTATATAGTTTTGATCTGGGCGCAGCGCATATCGCGGTACTCAATTCAGAGATTGCGGATCCGCAAATTTGGCAGCAATCTTTGCAATGGTTGCGAGCTGACATGTCATCGTCGGCAGCACCCTGGAAGCTTGTGGTCATTCACCGACCGGCGTATCAAGCTAATCCTGCATCGGGAAACCGTAAAGTCGCAACGGCGTTACCGCAACTCGCTGACGAACTGAACGTAGATTTAGTGATATCCGGGCATGATCATATTTACAGTCGCTCAGTACCGGTCCGCGACGGCGAGCCTGCTGAACAAGGGACATATTATCTGATTGCTGGTTCAGCCTCTGCAAAATTTTATGATGCGGGTGACAGCCCGATGGCGGGCCTTGCACACGTGGTATTTGATAGAGACATCCATACGTTCACACGTTTGCGGATAAGCGCTCAAGCATTGAGCATAGACACCCGTTCGGTAGAAGGAGAGTTGATTGATCAGGTAACGCTAACTAAGCCTTAAATAGAATCGATAATCGCCAGTCGGTATAAAAAAACGTTATCAGCTTGTGGTAGAATATCGGGTTAATATTCAAGTTAACCAATATGAGATAACACCTTGCCTGTACACGATGTAAACCGCCGGTTATCGGTTGCCCCGATGCTGGATTGGACTGACCGCCATTGTCGCTATTTCTTGCGCTTGCTTTCGACGCAGACCCTGCTGTACACGGAAATGGTGACCACAGGCGCGATCATATTCGGCAAGGGTGACTACCTGGCATTCCATAAAAAGGAACATCCTGTTGCCTTGCAACTTGGCGGCTCCGATCCTGATCACATGGCCCGGTGTGCGGCGCTTGCACAAGAACGTGGATATGACGAAGTCAATATCAATGTAGGCTGTCCATCCGATCGGGTACAAAACGGTGCTTTTGGGGCTTGCTTGATGGCAACCCCTGACGTAGTGGCAAACTGCGTAACAGCAATGCAAAAAGAAGTGGATATACCGGTGACGGTAAAATCTCGTATTGGCATTGACGATATGTGTGAGTACGAAGATTTGACCCGTTTCATCGAGGTCGTTAAAGAGGGAGGGTGTGATACGTTTGTGGTTCATGCCCGCAAGGCGTGGTTACAGGGACTTAGCCCCAAGCAAAATCGCGAAATCCCGCCCTTGATGTACGATCGAGTATATCGATTGAAGCAACAATTCCCAGAATTACATATCAGTATTAATGGTGGGATTAAAACCCTTGATGAAGCGCAGCAACATTTGCAACATGTTGATGGAGTTATGATCGGACGCGAAGTTTACGCTAACCCTTTTATGCTGGCTGAAGCAGACTCAATCATTTTTGGCCAAACCGTTGTTACGCCAGATCGGGAGCAGGTGATTGAAGCCATGGCTGATTATATTGACCAACATATCGCGCAGGGGGGCCGAGCTTGGCACGTTATGCGACATATGTTGGGTTTATTTCAAGGCCAACCGGGGGCCAGAGTATGGCGTCGCTACCTGAGCCAGCATGGTCCTAAACCAGAGAGTAGTGGGGCAACATTGTGGGCGGCGTTGAATGAATTGCGGACACGCACCGCGTTCACTTTAGTGACTGGTGAAAATGACTAACACGTTGGTCATTTTCGCTATTGTTCGGCTTTTGTGCGATTTCAGCAAAGCTTCTACTTACCATAGTTGAAATTAAATTCATTAAATATCAATAGGTTACGATTTTTTAAGTAATTGGCACAACTATCGCAATAGTCTCTGCGACTTAATTATTTAATAGCAGGAGCACGATATGTTAACCAAATTACGTACCACCGTATTGGTAGCTGGCCTGGGATTGTTTGCTGTCTCTGCCCAAGCACAGGATGTCACCACTAAGTCTTTGACCGATAATGTGTTTGATAAAGCCGTCGAATTGGTTGAAATCGAATTAGAAAAGCGCATCGAGCAGGTGTTTGAAAACCTCACCGATGCCCTGGAGCGTCAAGTTGATGATCAGCAGTCTGACGATGCTGCCGCCAATGAAGAAGAGACTGTAGACGAGCAGTCGATTGATACATTGGCGAGGTTATCGCTATGATGATCAGTCATTTACAGTTACTGGCGCTATTGATGGCGCCGGTCGCAACCTTCACCGGCGCCGCAGTTTTGCTTTCAAACGTTGAACTGTGGAATCGCAAAGTGAAACGCATGATGAGTAAAAGCGCCCCCTAGCAGGGGCGTTTTTGGTTTACCCACCGACGACTGTATCCCTTTCAAATCCCTCTGAATAAATTCTTATTTCCTTTTTCTGCAGCTGCGGTTAGTTCGGCTGGTTTGCCGATCAAGCCCGTTATCGACTGGTTGGAACGCCGAGTCTGTCCGTCATGCTGTTGCCAGTTGCGATCGTCTGACTGCCTGAACCCAGGGGGTAGTCAAATTGACCAATAAAGTTAGTGAAATAGACTAAGAGTTTAAATGATGAACGTTGTTGGTTGAGTGGTGGTTCAATAAAAAGTGGTTAAATATCAGTGTTTTATATCGGTTTTAAGGTTTGGCATGGATTCTGAATTATTAACTACATAGGCAAGACCCAATTGAGAATATTAACAAGGAGAAACCCATGAGCATGATCTCTCGCATAACCGATATCTTTCAGTCAAATATCAACGCGATGCTGGATAAAGCTGAAGATCCAAAAAAGGTGATCGGACTGATGATTGAGGAAATGGAACAGACGCTTGCAGAAGTCCGCGCTGTTGCGGCCAGTCATATCGCCAGTCAAAAAACACTAAAACGCAATTTATCGCGATGCCAGCAGCAAAGTCAGGATTGGTATCAAAAGGCTGAACTGGCGATGCAAAAAGGCAAGGAAGAATTGGCGAAAGCAGCGTTGACCGAAAAGCAAACTGTCGATAGTGAAATCCAACAACTGGAAATCCAGCAGGAACAAGCTCAGAGCTTGCTCGATAAGCTAGGTGAGGATGCGACTCGCTTGCAAACGAAGCTATCTGAAGCGCGCGCGAAAC
>CAXQZJ010000038.1:0-17140 GCA_964228145.1 Alteromonadaceae bacterium
AGCGTACCGGGACTGTAGAAAACCCAATGCCAGTGGGCAAAGCCTATATTCGCCATCGCCCCCACGGTGTAGTTGCGGTATTTGGTCCATATAATTTCCCTGGACATTTGCCTAATGGCCACATAGTTCCAGCCCTGTTAGCTGGCAATACCGTGGTCTTTAAACCCAGTGATTTAACCCCTATGGTTGCGCAGAAGACGGTCGAACTATGGGATCAGGCAGGCCTGCCAGCGGGTGTGTTAAATCTTGTCCAAGGGGAAGTTGAAACTGGTAAGGCATTGGCGTCTCACCAGGGACTCGATGGCTTATTCTTCACAGGCAGTTCGCGCACCGGCAAAATTTTGCATGAGCAATTTGCAGGGCATCCAGGCAAAATCTTGGCGCTTGAAATGGGCGGAAATAACCCGCTTATCGTGAAGGACGTCAGCGACATTGACGCCGTTGTGCACGATATTGTGCAATCTGCCTTTGTGACCAGTGGACAGCGTTGTACCTGTTCCCGTCGTCTGTTTATCGAACAGGGTCAGCAGGGGGACGAAATTCTACGTCGCTTAATTGACGTAGCGGGCAACATTCGTGTTGGTGATTACGCTGCCGACCCACAACCTTTTATGGGCGCAATGATCTCAGCCCAAGCTGCTAAAGGTATGATGGCCGCTCAACAAATGCTATTGGATAAAGGTGCTGTGTCGTTACTGGAAATGCGACATCTTGACGAAAACACGGGTTTTGTAACGCCGGGGATCGTTGATGTCACTCCAATGCTGGATACACTTCCTGATGAAGAGCATTTTGGTCCTTTGCTAAAAGTCATTCGTTACACTGACTTCGACCAAGCCCTGAAAGAAGCGAATAACACCAGCTTTGGTTTATCAGCCGGGCTATTAAGTGATGATGCGGCGCTTTATGATTATTTCCTGGGACGTATCCGGGCCGGGATTGTCAACTGGAACCGACCAATCACTGGTGCCAGCAGCGCAGCACCTTTCGGTGGTATAGGTGATAGTGGTAATCACAGAGCCAGCGCATACTATGCTGCTGATTATTGTGCATACCCTGTGGCTTCGGTTGAGCTTGAAAAAGTGACCATGCCCGGGACGTTGAGTCCGGGACTGACGTTTTAATTGCGGCAGATCAATCACTGAATGCCCGATTTGATTTAATGTGCTAACGCCCCCTATTCAGGGGGCGTTACTGTAAAGAGAGCTGATTTTATGCACACGAATGTTGATACCCTGTTCCAACACCTTTGGGATGATTACGTTGCGATTACCCCTTCGGCCAGTAAGGTACACCAGCTATTAGGCGGTGGTAGCGAGATTATCAATGACCATATTGCGCTGCGAACCTTTAACCATCCTAAGGTTAATGTTGAAAAGCTGGCGGCACATTTTTTGGCGTTAGGCTATGAAGAAAAAGGCCAGTACGACTTTGAGCAAAAGAAACTAAAGGCCAAGCACTATGAGCACCCCGATGACACTAAGCCTAAAGTGTTTATCAGTGAGCTGTTAGTAGAAGCGTTTTCACCTCAATTACAAGCGATAGTGCAACGTATGGTAGATAGCGTTGATGAGAGCGCCGTAACAGCCGACAACTTCCTGTATTCCGGGACGCACTGGTCTGTTAGCTCTGACGAATATGCCCTGTTGCTGGAAGAGTCAGAATACGCGGCTTGGATGTCTGCATGGGGCTATCGAGCTAATCACTTTACCGTCAGTGTGAACTATCTCGATGGGTATCCGTCTCTTGAGGCGGTCAACGAGGCCCTTAAACAAGCAGGGTTCATACTCAATACGTCAGGAGGAGAGATTAAGGGAGGCAAAGAGGTTTGCTTAGCTCAATCGTCTACCATGGCAGACAAAATTGACGTGAACTTCTCAGACAAAACCACCACGGTGCCAAGCTGCTTCTATGAGTTTGCGGAGCGATTTGCGTTGCCCAATGGTAAATTATACAAAGGTTTTGTTGCGGCCTCGGCGGATAAGATTTTCGAGAGTACGAACGTAAACAGTTAATGCCTAGCCCGCCAGTGAGCGGGCTTTTTTTTGGCTTGATTTTTGGTACTTTCTGCCGATAGATAACAAAAGCGACAGAAGTGGACCAAGTAGCATGAAAAAAATCATCGCTGTGCTGTTATTGATAGGCGCATCTGCAGCGTGGGCGCAACAGGATATTAAACTGGTAGAGCTGTACACGCAGGATCAGTTGATAAAGATGATTAATGCTAACACGCACCTTAATCGTATGGTCGAAGACCGGTGCCAATTAGTGCAGGATGTTGAGGCTCAGGCGCAAACATTGAAAATCCCGGCGTATCAATTTTTATTTGGCGATATGTTGGCTTGGGGTGTCTGTGTCGATAAGGACGTTAAGCGCGGATTACACTATATGGAATTGTCAGCAGAACAAGGACTTCCAGCCGCAATGGAACAATTAGGACGCTATTACGCAACAGGGACCCTGGTGCAGACAGACAAGCACAAAGCAGTAAGGTTTCTTCGCGAAGCAGGCTCATTGGGTAATTTATCCGCACAAATTCGCCTTGCTGAACTGTTTATCGACGGTTACGGCAGTCCTTATGATTATGAGGATGCGTACCGTTGGTTACATCATTCTGCAACCGCAGACAAAGACTTGCATAAGAAAATAACCGGCTTACTCGGTGAGTTGGAAAAATTGATGCACCCGAAAGCGGTGCGTAGCGCCAAGCGCAACTAAAGCCAATAAAAAAGCGTGCAATTGCACGCTTTATCATCCGTTAACCTATGTTTGCCTGTTGCTTTTAGTATGGGCGGGTCGTCTCCCTGGCAAAGCCAACCGCTATTTACCGATTGGTGCGCTCTGTTTACTGTTCTTCAATGCTGTCAGGTCGCGAATATCAACATGACCCGGGGCGACCAATCCCGCTGTGTGATAAGCCTCAACAGACACTGCGAAGTCAAATGCGCTGAGTTGGTTGCAAACTAATTTATCTTTGACCGTTTGCAGGCTCAGGTGATGACCCTTTATGGTGCGCTTTAATTGCATCACTGAATCAGATTTTACTGCCTGACAAATATCTATCAGTGCATGTTCGCGATAGTGAGCAGAGTTTGCATCGGCATTAAAGGGACTTGCTAACGACAAAGTAAGTAGGCCAGAGGCTAAAAGCAATTTCATAGATTTCTCCTTGGTTTGGGTTTAACAGCGCGTGGCTGTTACCTTATTAGTAGCGCTTTAAGATGAAAAAGTTGTGACACAGATGTGACTAAATATTGCAAAGTCACGGATTTGAATTGATTGCTTACAAGCTGCTAAAAAAACGCAATTTGGCCTGAATAACCTCAAACTCAGCGTAGGCTTGATAAGGGCTTGAATCGATTTACGCTGTTATCGGTTTCTCAACAGGTTATACTGACATCGATAACTATTTAATCAGGACATGAATGAAAAACGATCCCCATTACGAACGCGAAAAGCAAAAGTATGACAATCCAGTCGCAAGTCGTGAGCACTTGCTCAGCATTTTGCAGGACAAAAAGGTGCCTCAATCATTAGAGGACATCTGGATGATCCTTGATGTTCGTGATGAAGACAGCCGTATAGGCATTCAGCGTCGTCTGCGTGCGATGGAGCGTGAAGGTCAGGTTATCTTTACTCGTAATAAAAAGTATGGTCTTGCGGACAAAATGGACCTGATCAAAGGTAAGGTCATTGGTCATCGTGATGGCTTCGGCTTTCTCAAACGTGAGGATGGCAAACCCGATCTGTTTATCTCGGTGCCGCAAATGCATCAGTTACTCCACGGCGATAGTGTATTAGCAAAAGAGGGCCCTAAAGATAGTAAAGGGCGACGCGAGGCACGAATTGTACGAGTGCTGGAAACCAGGCAGGAACCGGTAATAGGGCGTTTTTACCTGGAAAGCGGTGTCGGCATAGTCATCCCCGACGATAGTCGAATTTGTCAGGAAATCATCATCCCTCCGGAGTCAATTGGCGAGGCGCGCCAAGGGTTTGTGGTGGTAGTAGAAATCATCCAACGACCCAAACGGCGTGCCAATGCAATTGGCAAAATCAGCGAAATTCTTGGTGAACATATGGCGCCGGGGATGGAAATAGAAGTCGCATTGCGTAACTTCGATATTCCACACCAGTGGCCAAAAGCTGTGACATCCTCACTGAAGTCGCTAACGGAAGAGGTCCCCGAAAAAGCCAAGGAGGGTCGCATTGACCTTCGCGAAATGCCCTTGGTCACCATTGATGGTGAGGATGCCAGAGATTTCGATGATGCAGTGTATTGTGAACCGGATGATGACGGTGGGTGGCGATTGTGGGTAGCGATTGCGGATGTTAGTTATTACGTAAGACCAAAGACACCTTTGGATGATGAGGCGATAGAACGAGGTAACTCGGTGTATTTTCCTGAGCAGGTAATACCCATGCTTCCCGAGGTCTTATCTAATGGGCTGTGTTCTTTAAACCCGCAAGTGGACCGCCTGTGTATGGTGTGTGAAATGCGTATCAGCGCTCGTGGCAAATTAGAAGAGTACGCTTTTTACGAAGCGGTGATGAATTCCCATGCCCGTCTTACGTACAACAAAGTGTGGGATATTTTGCAGGGCGATCCTGAACTGCACCGCCGCTATGGCGAGTTCGTACCGCATATCCGTAACCTGTATGGCTTGTTCAAATCACTTAAGAAAGCCCGTGCAGGACGCGGAGCAATTGAATTTGAGACCCAAGAAAGCAAGTTTATTTTTAATGCACAGCGCAAAATAGACCACATTGTGCCGCTAGTGCGAAATGATGCCCATAAAATCATTGAAGAATGCATGATTATGGCAAACGTGTGCGCGGCAAGATTTCTCGAAGAGCACCAGGTCGAAGGCTTGTACCGCATCCATGAAGAGCCGGATCCAGATCGTTTAAAGACGTTTCTGTCTTACCTTAGTGAGGTGGGTATTCCTCATCATATTCATGACGATGCCAGTCCTCAGGATTTCACCGCACTGGTGAGTAAAATTCAGAATCGCCCTGATCGCGAATTAATTCAGACAATGTTGTTGCGGTCAATGAAACAGGCGGTGTACAGCCCGGATAATCTTGGTCACTTTGGCCTGGCTTTGGATGCCTATGCTCACTTTACATCGCCAATCCGACGCTATCCGGATTTGTTGGTTCACCGCGCCATTAAGGCCGTCCTTGACCGCAATGCCGGTACTAAGTCAAAAACCGGTGGCGCCTTATATGATGATGAGCAAATGGCAGGGTTTGGTGAACAATGCTCTATGACTGAACGTCGTGCCGATGACGCCACCCGCAATGTGGCAGATTGGCTGAAATGCGAGTTTATGCAGGATCATGTTGGCGATGTCTTTGAAGGGGTGATTGCCTCTGTGACCAGCTTCGGCTTTTTTGTACGTATCATCGAGTTTGGTATCGATGGTTTAGTGCATGTCAGTTCTCTGGATAACGATTATTACCATTTTGATGACGTCAAGCAGCGCCTTATTGGAGAGCATAGCCGTAAGGTTTATCGATTGGGGGATAATCTCAACGTACGCGTCGAACAGGTTAACCTTGATGATCGCAAGATAGACTTTGCCCTAGATGAAAGCGTAATGAAAACGCCGGGAGGTAAGAAAGTGAAAGTTAAAAATGTCACTGCCAAGCCCAACAAAGCCAAGCCAAAACGTCAGGCATCCAGTAAAATCCCGGCATCCAAGAAAACGCGTAGGAAAAAAACATAATGGCCCAGCATGAATGGCTGTACGGATTGCATGCTCTGCATTCTGTTGTGAACAACGAGCCGGAGAGATTATTAGAGTTATTCGTTCTTAAAGGACGCGACGATCAGCGCCTAACTGACATCATCAATCAAGCTAGGCGTCATGGCGTGTCGATTCAATTTTGTCAGCGTCGGGTGCTTGATGACAAAGTGAATGGAGAGCAGCATCAGGGGGTCGTGGCCAGAGCCAGACCGGCAAAGGTACTGAACGAGAAAGACCTTGATGAGATTTTAGCCACCACGGATAAGCCGTTGTTGCTGGTATTAGATGGTATTACCGATCCTCATAACATTGGTGCTTGCCTGCGAACCGCTGACGCCGCGGGCGTTCATGCTGTCATTGCCCCTAAAGATAAGTCCGCCGGACTTACTGCTACGGCACGTAAAGTGGCATGTGGCGCTGCGGAAACAACCCCCTTTATTCAGGTTACTAATCTGGCGCGTACCCTAAGGGACATTCAACAGGCGGGGGTATGGGTGATAGGTACCGCGGGAGAAGCTGAACAAGCCTTGTATGACGTAAAATTAGACGGTGCTGTTGCCTTGGTTATGGGCGCGGAAGGGAAAGGCATGAGACGCCTTACCCGAGAAGTCTGTGACGAGCTGGTTAAATTGCCGATGGCCGGCAGCGTGTCGAGCCTCAATGTCTCTGTCGCCACCGGAATCTGTTTGTTCGAAGTTGTACGTCAGCGTAGCCTATAACTTGTATTACCAAAGGAAGCTGTATGAGTCAGGAAAATACTCCAAACCAACAGACTGAGCCACAACTTTATCTGCCCCGTTCGGTAGCGGCCCACCGGGGCGTAGAATGGTTGGCTGATGGCGTGCGTTTGTTTCTTGCCCAGCCATCGAGCTGGTTGTTGATTTGCGTTATGGGTCTGGCGGTCTTGATTGGATCGTCGGTGTTATCTTCCGTGCCAGTGCTCGGTTACATGGTGCCGCTTTTCAATTATGTTTGGATTGCGGGATTGGTGGTCGGCTGCAAAGCCTTGGATCGAGGAGAAAACTTTAACGCTGATGCGCTATTTTTGGGCTTTAAGCATAATTTACCGCGCCTTTTGTTGCTCGGCGGCATCATGTTTCTTGCGTCGACCGTCGTCACTTTGCTGGCCTTTTACGGTATGTATGATGAGTTGCGTAAAGTTACTGCGGTGCCACCTGGCAGTTTACCAGATTTGAGTAATGTAGATGTTCATGGATTATTGTTGAGAAGTTTGATCTCACTTGCGTTGTTGGTGCCACTCTCAATGTTGGTATGGTTTGCACCGGTGCTAATAGCGATTCATGATGCCCCAATCAAAAGCGCGATGCGGCTGAGTTTCTTAGCTTGCTTGCGTAATGTTGTGCCATTCTTGCTCTATGGTCTTGTGCTACTGGTTGCATTGGTCATCGGTTCGATTCCTTTTATGTTAGGTCTGTTGGTGGTCATGCCGATGTTTTTTGCGTCCGTTTACGCCAGTTACAAGGATATATTTTTGCATCAAACGGGTGTATTAAACGACAAAGCGTCACAAGTGTAGTATTCTTTTAATCGCGGTCACTCGGCCGCGTTATCTATTGCAGCTTTGTACGCAGGAAAATGTACAAAAAATTTGCAATTCAGCTATCCCCTCTGATTATTTTCTGTTATTATTTCGCGCCCTTTTATCGGGGGAAAAGTAAATTACGTCTGTTTTTGGACGTTTTTTAGCAGTTAAAACGACCTGAGAAGGTCTTAACGTGTAGAGCGGAGCACTAACAATGATCCAAATGCAAACTAACCTGGATGTGGCGGATAACTCCGGCGCTCGCAGGGTTCAGTGTATTAAGGTTCTAGGTGGCTCGCATCGCCGTTATGCACATATCGGTGACATCATCAAAGTTACCGTCAAGGAAGCAATTCCTCGCGGTAAAGTTAAAAAAGGTGACGTACTGAATGCAGTGGTGGTGCGTACTAGAAAAGGCGTTCGTCGTCCAGACGGTTCAGTGATCCGTTTTGATAACAACGCAGCCGTGTTGCTTAATGCAAACAAGCAACCTATTGGTACGCGTATCTTTGGCCCGGTAACCCGTGAGCTTCGTGGAGACAAATTCATGAAAATCATCTCACTGGCCCCAGAGGTACTGTAAGGAGTCACGATTATGGCTAACAAAATTCGTCGTGATGATGAAGTTGTTGTACTGACCGGTAAAGACAAAGGCAAACAAGGCAAAGTCCTGAAAGTGCTGACTGATCGTAACCGTGTAGTAGTTGAAGGTGTGAATGTGGTGAAGAAACACCAGAAGCCTAACCCACAGTTAGAGCAAGCTGGTGGCATCATTGAGAAAGAAGCATCCATTCATGTGTCAAATGTCGCGATTGTTAACCGTGAAGGTAAAGCAGATCGCGTAGGTTTCCGTGTTGAAGACGGTAAGAAAGTTCGTTTCTTTAAGTCTAACGGTGAACTGGTTTAATTAAATGGAGTTCACGATGGCGAAACTGCATGATTTCTATAAAGAAACCGTTGTAGCTGAACTTGCGAAGCAGTTCGGGTACAAAAGTGTCATGCAAGTCCCTCGGATTGAGAAAATCACCCTGAACATGGGTCTGGGTGAGGCGGTAGCTGACAAGAAGATTCTGGAAAACGCAACTGGTGATATGGAAGCCATTGCGGGTCAGAAGCCTGTTGTAACAGTAGCGCGTAAGTCAGTAGCGGGTTTCAAAATCCGTGAAGGCTATCCGATTGGCTGTAAAGTAACCCTGCGTGGCGAGCGTATGTGGGAGTTCTTAGAGCGTTTGATTTCAATCGCTATCCCGCGTATCCGCGACTTCCGTGGTCTGAACCCTAAGTCGTTCGATGGCCGTGGAAACTACTCGATGGGCGTTAGAGAGCAAATCATCTTCCCAGAAATCGACTTTGATAAAGTTGATAAGGTGCGCGGTATGGATATCACTATCACTACCAGTGCTGGTTCTGACGAAGAAGCTCGTGCTCTGCTGAGTGCATTTAACTTCCCGTTCAAGAAATAAGGTGTAGGGTCATGGCAAAAGAATCAATGAAGGCGCGTGAAGCAAAGCGCGCTAAACTGGCTGCCAAGTACGCTGAAAAGCGTCAGGCACTGAAAGCCATTATCAGCGATGTAAACGTCTCTGAAGAAGAGCGTTGGGATGCTGTTCTTAAGCTGCAACAACTACCACGCGACTCAAGTATTAGTCGTCGTCGTAACCGTTGCCGCGTAACCGGTCGTCCACATGGTTACCTGCGTAAATTCGGTCTGAGCCGCATTAAGCTGCGTGAAGCAGCGATGCGTGGTGAAGTCCCTGGCCTTAAAAAAGCCAGCTGGTAAGGAGTAGCAGATAATGAGCATGCAAGATCCTATCGCGGATATGTTTACCCGCATCCGTAACGGCCAGTTGGCCAGCAAAGTGTCTGTCACTATGCCTTCTTCTAAGCTGCGCGTAGCAATTGCTGCGGTACTTAAAGACGAAGGTTATATCACTGACTTTGCGGTTTCTGGTGACGTTAAACCTGAGCTTGAAGTTACTTTAAAGTACTTCGACGGCAAAAAGGTTATCGAATCAATCCAGCGTGTCAGCCGCCCTGGTCTGCGCATCTATAAGAAAAAAGATGAGCTGCCAAAAGTAATGGGTGGTCTGGGTATCGCAATCGTTTCTACATCAAAAGGTGTGATGACTGACCGTGCAGCGCGTAAAGCGGGCATGGGTGGTGAGATCATCGGTTATGTAGCGTAACGGGAGGTATTCAATGTCACGTGTAGCAAAAGCATCGGTTGCGTTACCCTCTGGCGTAGAAGTATCTATCGCTGGTCAGAACGTAACTGTTAAAGGTAAAAATGGTGCGCTAGAGCGTGTATTCAATGACGCTGTTGAAGTTGTCAATGAAGAAAGCGGTCTGTTAGCCAAGCCTCGTGAAGGCGCTGTTGACGGTTGGGCACAAGCAGGTACTGCTCGTGCGTTGCTGAACAACATGGTTAAAGGCGTATCAGAAGGTTTCGAGAAAAAACTACAACTGATTGGTGTTGGTTACCGTGCACAAGCACAAGGTGCCAAATTAAACCTGACGTTGGGTTTCTCTCATCCTGTTGTTTACGAAGTACCGAAAGGTATTACCATTGAAACTCCAAGCCAGACTGAAGTTGTCGTCAAAGGCGCTGACAAGCAGTTGGTTGGACAGGTTGCAGCAAACATTCGTGGTTATCGTCCACCAGAGCCTTACAAAGGTAAAGGTGTTCGTTACGCTGATGAAGCTGTGCGTCGTAAAGAAGCTAAGAAAAAGTAGGTGGGTGAGATGGATAAGAAAGCAGCTCGCTTGCGTCGCGCTACTCGCGCACGCAAAAAAATTAGTGAACTAGCAGTAAATCGCTTAACTATTCACCGTACTCCACGCCACATGTACGCCCAGGTCATTGCGCCTTGTGGCTCTAAGGTGTTGGCCGCGGCTTCTACCGTTGAAAAAGATCTTGCTAAAGATTTGAAATCAACTGGTAACGCAGACGCAGCAGCAGTAGTCGGTAAAGCGATTGCAGAACGCGCGAAGAAAGCCGGTGTTGAAACCGTTGCTTTTGACCGCAGCGGATTTAACTACCACGGTCGAGTTAAGGCGTTAGCCGATGCAGCTCGTGAAGCTGGTCTGCAGTTCTAGGAGTAAATCATGGCTAAACAAGAAGTTCAAAACGGTGAACTGTTAGAGAAGCTAATCGCGGTCAATCGTGTAGCGAAAACTGTAAAAGGTGGACGCATCATGAGCTTTACAGCTCTGACGGTTGTTGGTGATGGCAATGGCAAAGTAGGTTTCGGTTACGGCAAAGCACGTGAAGTGCCAGCTGCAATCCAGAAGGCGATGGAAAAAGCCCGTCGCAATATGGTTAACGTAGACCTGAACGGCCACACTCTGCAGCACCCTATTAAAGGTCGCCACTCAGGCTCAAAAGTTTACATGCAACCTGCCTCTGAAGGTACGGGTATCATCGCTGGTGGTGCAATGCGTGCAGTTCTTGAAGTCGCTGGCGTACAAAACGTACTGTCTAAGTGTTATGGCTCAACTAACCCAATCAACGTTGTACGTGCAACTATCAATGCTCTGACGGATATGACGTCACCTGAGCAAGTTGCTGCGAAGCGTGGATTGAGTGTTGATCAAATCTTGGGGTAATCACTCATGGCTAAGACGATTAAAGTAAAGCAAACCAAAAGCTCTATTGGTCGCCTTCCTAAGCACAAAGCTACTTTGACTGGCTTGGGTCTGCGCAAAATCGGTCATGTTCGTGAGTTGGAAGATACTCCTGCTGTTCGCGGCATGATCAATAAAGTTAGCTACATGGTCGAGATAGTGGAGGAGTAAGCGATGTATTTGAATACCATTTCTCCTGCACCAGGCTCTAAAAGTTCTGGTAAGCGCGTAGGTCGCGGTATTGGTTCTGGTCTGGGCAAAACTGGTGGTCGTGGTCACAAAGGTCAGAAGTCTCGTTCTGGCGGTGGCGTACGTGCTGGTTTTGAAGGCGGTCAGATGCCAATCCAGCGTCGTCTGCCTAAGTTCGGTTTCACTTCACGTAAGTCTTTGGTTTCTGCCGAAGTTACGTTGAACGAAATCGCTAAGGTAGAGGGTGAAGTCGTTTCTCTTGAGACATTAAAAGCAGCGGGTATCGTTAAGAAAGACCGTTTGTTTGTTAAAGTCGTTAAGAGTGGTGAAATTTCACGCGCTGTGACTATTAGTGGTTTAAAGGTAACTAAAGGCGCGCGCGAAGCTATCGAAGCGGCCGGCGGTAAAGTAGAGGAATAAGCTAGATGGCTAAACCAGGATTGGATGCGCCCGGCGCAAAAGGTGGATTAACCGAACTTAAGTCACGGTTGTTGTTCGTACTTGGTGCGATTATCGTATTCAGGCTCGGATCCTACGTACCTATTCCTGGTATTGATGGCACCGTGTTAGCCGCTCTGTTTGAGCAGCAGAAGGGAACCATCGTTGAAATGTTTAACATGTTCAGCGGTGGTGCTATGGAACGAGCTTCTGTGCTAGCACTGGGCATCATGCCTTACATCTCAGCGTCAATCATCATGCAGTTGCTGACCGTGGTTAATCCCACAATGGCAGAACTGAAAAAAGAAGGTGAAGCAGGCCGCCGCAAGATCAGCCAGTACACACGTTATTTCACGTTGGTATTGTCTATCTTCCAAGCCATAGCGATCGCGAAATCTTTACCTTCTATGATGCCTGGCCTGGTGATTAATCCTGGTTTTGCGTTTTACTTTACGGCTGTAGTGAGCCTGGTAACAGGTACTATGTTCCTGATGTGGTTAGGTGAACAAATTACTGAGCGAGGTATCGGTAACGGTATCTCGATCATTATTTTCACTGGTATCGTAGCAGGACTGCCCACAGCAATTGGTCAAACTGTTGAGCAAGCGCGTCAGGGTGACTTAAATGTACTGTTGTTATTGTTAATCGGTGTCATCATCGTAGCAGTAACTTACTTTGTGGTATTTGTTGAGCGCGGACAGCGTCGCATCGTTGTCAATTACGCGAAGCGTCAGCAGGGTCGTAAGATGTTTGCTGCGCAAAGCACGCATTTACCATTGAAGGTGAACATGGCGGGTGTTATCCCACCTATCTTCGCTTCCAGTATCATTTTGTTCCCTGGAACCATTGCGACTTGGTTTGGTCAGAATGAAAACATGGCATGGTTGCAAGACGTATCTCTGATGCTGTCTCCTGGTCAACCTCTGTATGTGATGTTGTATGCTGTGGCCATTATCTTCTTCTGTTTCTTCTATACAGCGCTGGTTTTCAATCCGCGTGAAACGGCAGATAACTTGAAGAAATCAGGTGCGTTCGTTCCGGGTATTCGCCCAGGTGAACAAACCTCTCGCTACATCGATAAAGTGATGACTCGCTTAACCCTGGCAGGTGCGCTGTACATTACCTTTATTTGTTTGATTCCTGAGTTCATGATGATTGGTATGAACGTTCAGTTCTACTTTGGCGGTACATCTTTGCTGATTATCGTTGTAGTTATCATGGACTTTATGGCACAGGTGCAGACTCATTTGATGTCCCATCAATATGATTCTGTTCTTAAGAAAGCCAATCTTAAAGGCTACGGCCGATAAGTTGGTAATGACGGAGTGATGTAATGAAAGTTCGTGCATCAGTAAAAAAGATTTGCCGTAACTGCAAAATCATTAAGCGCAACGGTGTTGTGCGTGTGATTTGCGTTGAGCCAAAGCACAAGCAAAGGCAAGGTTAATCTAAAAAGTAACCGTTAAGCTTCGGCTTAACGGTTTAGTCGGTAGTCTGTTTTACAAACTATCAATTGCAAATCTGTCGATGGGTAAGTATCCTAACGGGCTTTTTAGGCTGTCGACAATTAACTAGAGGAGTACTGTTAGTGGCCCGTATCGCTGGCATTAACATTCCTGAACACAAGCACACTGTAATTGCCCTTCAGGCAATCTACGGTGTAGGCCAAACTCGTGCCCAAGGCATTTGTGCTGAAGCTGGTGTTGCAGAGAGCACCAAGATCAAAGATCTTGACGAAGCTCAAATCGATAAACTGCGTGACGCAGTAGCTAAGTTCACTGTAGAAGGTGACCTGCGTCGTGAAGTTTCTATGAACATCAAACGTTTGATGGACCTGGGTTGTTACCGTGGCCTGCGTCACCGTCGCAGCTTACCTCTTCGTGGTCAGCGCACTAAAACTAATGCGCGCACCCGTAAAGGTCCTCGTAAGCCGATTAAGAAGTAAGCGGGGGATTTTATGGCTAAAGCACCAGTAAGAAATCGTAAGCGCGCCAAGCGCCAGGTTGCAGATGGTATGGCTCATATCCATGCATCTTTCAACAATACAATCGTGACTATCACAGATCGTCAGGGCAATGCTCTGGCCTGGGCTACCTCTGGTGGTTCTGGTTTCCGCGGTTCACGTAAGTCTACGCCATTTGCTGCCCAGGTAGCTGCTGAGCGTGCTGGCGTTGCTGCACAGGAATACGGTTTGAAGAACCTTGAAGTGTTCGTTAAAGGTCCGGGACCAGGCCGTGAGTCTGCTATCCGTGCCCTGAACGCCACAGGTTACAAAATCACGAACATCACCGATGTGACACCTATCCCTCACAACGGTTGTCGTCCACCGAAGAAACGTCGCGTTTAATCGCGTAGGACAGTTGGAGAAAGATCATGGCAAGATATTTGGGTCCTAAACTCAAACTTAGCCGCCGCGAAGGAACTGACCTGTTCCTTAAAAGTGGCGTTCGAGCAATTGACTCGAAGTGTAAAATTGATACAGCGCCTGGTCAGCACGGTGCCCGTCGTGGCCGTCTGTCTGACTACGGTGTACAGTTACGTGAAAAGCAAAAAGTTCGTCGTATGTACGGTGTTCTGGAAAAGCAATTCCGTAACTACTACAAAGACGCAGCTCGTATTAAAGGCAATACAGGTGAAAACCTGCTTCAGCTTTTAGAAAAGCGTCTGGACAATGTTGTTTACCGTATGGGTTTTGCCAGCACACGTGCTGAAGCACGTCAGTTGGTAAGCCACAAAGCCATTACTGTAAATGGTGTCGTGGTAAACGTACCTTCTTTCAGCGTTTCTGCTGAAGATGTCGTTGCTGTACGTGAAAAAGCCAAGAAGCAAGCGCGTATCGTTGCTGCTCTGGAGTTGGCTGAACAACGTGAAAAGCCAACCTGGATTGAAGTAGACGGTAAGAAAATGGAAGGTGTTTTCAAGCGCCTGCCAGAACGTGCTGACTTGTCTGCTGATATTAACGAACAGTTGATCGTCGAACTTTACAGTAAGTAAGGTTAAAGGATAAAGAGAGGAAACAATGTCGGGTTCTGTAACTGAATTCCTAAAACCAAGGCTAGTGGATATCGAAAACGTCTCGCCAACTCGCGCTAAAGTCACTTTAGAGCCTTTAGAGCGCGGCTTTGGTCACACGCTTGGTAACGCGCTGCGTCGCATCCTGCTGTCTTCTATGCCTGGGTGTGCCGTAACCGAAGTTGAAATCGATGGTGTTCTACATGAGTACAGCACCAAAGAGGGCGTACAAGAAGATGTCATCGAGATTCTGCTCAACCTGAAAGGGTTAGCAGTTCGCCTGGAAGGTAAAAACGAAGCCACGCTGACCTTGGTTAAATCAGGTGCAGGTCCTGTCGTCGCTGGTGATATCCAGCATGACGGCGATGTAGAAATTGCTAACCCTGAACATGTCATTTGTACTTTGACTGGTGATGCTGAAATCAGCATGCGTATCAAAGTCGAAATGGGTCGTGGTTATGTACCTGCATCTGTGCGCCGTTCCTCAGAAGAAGATGATCGCCCAATTGGTCGTCTATTGGTTGATGCTTCCTACAGTCCGGTAGAGCGCATTGCGTACAGTGTTGAAGCTGCACGTGTTGAGCAACGTACTGACTTAGATAAGCTGGTTATCGACATGGAAACTAACGGTACTTTGGATCCTGAAGAAGCGATCCGTCGTGCTGCTACTATCCTGGCTGAGCAATTAGAAGCCTTTGTTGAGCTTCGTGATATTTCTGAGCCGGTAGCAAAAGAAGAGAAGCCGGAATTTGATCCGATTCTTCTTCGTCCAGTTGATGACCTGGAGCTGACAGTACGTTCTGCGAACTGTTTGAAAGCTGAAGCAATTCAATACATCGGTGATTTAGTACAACGTACTGAAGTTGAGTTACTTAAAACCCCTAACCTGGGTAAAAAGTCTCTGACTGAAATTAAAGATGTATTGGCTTCTCGCGGACTTTCATTGGGTATGCGCCTGGAAAACTGGCCACCAGAAAGTATCGCTGAGAAAGACTAATTAGATCGGCATTAAACCTGTGGCTGTCCGGTAAAGGACCAGACAGTCGCGCTGATTTTTGAGAAGGAAATAACTATGCGCCATCGTCAGAGTGGTCGTCAGTTAAATCGCAATAGCAGCCATCGTCAGGCAATGTTCCGTAACATGGCTGGCTCACTGGTAAAACACGAAGTTATTAAAACTACGTTGCCTAAAGCGAAAGAACTGCGTCGTGTTATTGAGCCTCTTATTACGCTTGCAAAGCAAGATAGCGTAGCAAACCGCCGTTTGGCATTTGCCCGCACCCGTGACAAAGAGGTAGTCGGTAAATTGTTCAACGAGCTGGGTCCGCGTTATGAAGAACGTCCAGGCGGTTACATTCGCATTTTGAAATGCGGTTTCCGTGCGGGTGATAACGCACCTATGGCTTATGTTGAGTTGGTTGACCGTCCAGTTGTTGATGAAGCTGAAGAAGTTTCAGAAGATAACGCAGCTGAATAAGCTAAATAAAAAACAAAAAACCGGGCATTAGCCCGGTTTTTTTATGCCTAGGTTTAGCGAATACTATTCGTTTTTAACTAAGACCTTATTAACCTGTGCTTCGGTAGCACCGCCCTCTAATGCATACCGTGTGATCTCATCATCACTGAGTCCTGCAGCTTGCGCGGCTTCCAAAATTTTAATCAGTTGCGCTGGTTGCTCATTTGATTCTCTGACCGCCGTTGTTACTACAGCTTCTGCTTCGCCAGGAAAGGTGGCCAATAACGCATCGACTATGTACTCTCCAACAAATGGCACTTCCTGCATAGCTGTGGTAATGATCTGCACAATCTTGTTGGGGTGAGCTTGTGTAACACTGCGGACGATTTCATCTGCGGAATCGGGCGCGGCCACAACCGCAACACGAACGATTTGATCAAGTTCTTCAGGCTCAGATTGGGCCGCAACGTTAACTACAAAGTCTACATAGCTAGGTTCCGCTTTGATCGCAGTCTCTACGATATTCTCACAACTTGTTATTCCTGCAGCCAGTGCAATTTCAACGACATCTTCAGTCAAGGTTGGCTGAGCTGATATTGCAGAATGAATGATCTCGCGATATTTATCCGGATACATCTCTAATGCTGTTTGTACAATCTGCCGTGATTGCTGCGGGTAATGGCTAATAATACTTTTGATGGCTTTGCCCAATGACATATTTTGGGCAAGTTGATATTCGATAAAGTCTGCGGTGACTTCATCGTTATTAACGTTGGCACTTTCTAATGCTAGAGCAGAACAACTTAGCCCACTGGTAATGAGCAACGTACTCAATAGCTTCTTCATATCAGGTACCTCTGGATCATCAGATGATCATTTTGTTATTGGTATTTAGGACTGACGCTGCCTAAATTAGTTCAAATGTGTCAAAAAATAAACAAATTATGTCGAGATTGAGCAAAATCCATGCAAACGATCAATTTTTTCCAAAAAACTTAAAAAAGGGGTTGCGCGCAAATCTGATATGCGTAGAATGCGCCGCACTTCGACGGGGACGGCAACGAACTGCAGACGAAGTTGAGATGTTAACAAAAACTTTTGAAAAAAGCGGTTGACATCAAAAACGGA
>CAXQZJ010000039.1:0-13775 GCA_964228145.1 Alteromonadaceae bacterium
AACCCTGCGGTCAAAATTAGACCGAACACACGGATAGTTACGTAGTACCTGAGGACCTCGTTTGACCACCCTAAGCCGAATGATCATTTTATTTAGCCTGACACTGTTGATGGTACGTCCGTCACTCGGTTCGACGGCGAGCGAGTTTTCTGTCGAATTACTGGATGAAAATGACGGTTTGCCAACCAGTATTATCTTCTCTATTGCCCAGGATGAAAAAGGCTTTTTATGGTTTGGAACGGCCTACCACGGCATTCTGCGTTTTGATGGAAAAAATGTGGTGCGATACCACGAAAATGCCGCCCCACCATTCAGAATAAATCACAACAATACCGGTAATGTGATGATAGCTGGCGACGACACCGTTTGGGTGGGCGGCTGGGGCAGCAGCATTACCCGTATTCATCCTGACAGTCGCCGGGTAGATTATCTGACTTATGACCGGAATAACCCCACCACCGTCAGCGACTCGTATGTGCAAAAGATTTTTCAGGACGATGACGGCGATGTTTGGGTCGGGACCTATTTGAAAGGGCTTAATCGATATTTCGCTGGCAGCAATGACTTCAAACGTTATCCTTACAATGTCCCCGACGGCACAGGCACGTCTTCACCACGTATCTGGTCATTTGCCCAGCTGGATTCCGGTAAAATTTGGATGGCCACGGATTACGGTCTGAACGTCATGGATAAAGTTAGTGAATCTTTCCGTTTTTTCCTTCCGCATCCAGACCATCCGGTTAACCACCAAAATAAAATGCGTCATTTATTGCCGTTAACGGATGGACGAATCGCCATCGGCAGTCATAACGGGATACTGTTTTTTGATCCTGAAACTGAGACGTTTGATGCCTTGGGTACCGACAATGGCGAGCCACTGGGGCCAGTTTACTCACTGATCAAAACCAAGTACGGCGGCTACTGGTTTACAACCGGTAAAGGGGTCTTCAGATTCAATGAGACCAGTGAGCATGTCAGTAAGGTTGATCTTGGCTTTGATGATAGCTGCGCGCAGACGTTGTTTGAGGATAGGCAAGGCATCTTGTGGTTAAGTTGCGAAGGGCGGGGTTTGTATCGGATTACCCACCAACCCTTCTTTCAAACCTTTAGTCATCCGGATGTCAAAAATGCCTACTCGGTACTTGCCGAAGATAAGCACAACGTGCTGGTTGGGACTGAAAATAGCGGTATATTCCGCTGGGATACCCGCAGTAACAAACTTCAACAATTGATCACCTATCCCTCCGAAAGTGGCTTCCCCTCGGCAAACCGCTTGATGCAGACCCAAGAAGGTGAAATATGGTTTGCCGATAAGCGCGATTTGTATCGCATCGTCGATGGCCGCGTGGTGAATGTTAAGCCACCGCCTGGCACACCCCAACAACATCGGTTTTCCGCATTTGTGCATTTACACTCAGCCAGCGACGGCAAAATTTGGTTGGGCACGCGGCAGGGCTTGTTTGTTATCGATGACTTGGACAAGCCATTTCGTTTTTACGAACACCTACCCAGTGATCCCGGTAGCCTGAGTAGTGATGATATCGCAGAAATATACGAGGACAGTCAGGGGCGTATCTGGATAGGAACGCGGGATGGTGTCAGTGTGTGGCAGCCCGATCAACAGTCGTTCAGGCGCTACTTTTTGGATGAAGAACGTAACCGTTTGCACAAAGTTGTTTTCAGTATTTTTGAAGATAGTGAAAAGCGCATTTGGATTGGCAGCACCAACGGCTTGTTTTTACTTAACGAGCAAAACGGCGAGGTAGAGCAGTTCGGTGGTGAGGAACTGACTGACAATCGGGGACTGCACTTCATCAAGGGCGATGATAAAGGCAATTTATGGTTGGTGATACAAACCGGCGTACTCAAATACAATCCGGTCACTCAGGAGTTACAACGTTTCGATCAAACTGACGGACTGTCAGGCTCTCGCTATTTTGTTAATCTTGCCACTCAGTCAACGGACGGTCGCTTGTATTTATCCAGTCGTGACGGCATTTATTTCTTTCACCCGGGTCAGATCTCTGATCATGAGTTCACCAGTCCCACGGTACTGACGGATTTTTCCGTGTTAGGTAATGGCTCTCGAAGTAAGCTTGAGCAAATCGATAACGGCGTCTATACCCTGTCACCCAATGAAAATTACCTCAAATTTGAGTTTTCCACGTTAGATTTATTAAATGCGCGAAAAATACGCTACTACTACAAGCTGGAAGGCCTGGATAAAGATTGGATTGATAACGGCAACAACAATCAGGTGATGTACACCAACCTCAGCGGCGGTGATTATCGGCTGCGCGTTCGTCCTGCGGTGAAAAATAACTTATTTTATGAGGATGAGTTAGTGGTGGACTTCCATATTGCCACACCGATTTGGAGGCAAGGCTGGATGTTGGCTTTGTATTTCATCTTGGTGCTGTTCGCGATTCAAGTCTACATAAGTTATCGCAATCGCCAGAATGAATGGGAAATTGACCGGCAAAAACGCTTTGTAAATGAACTTGAGCATCAGGTGCAGCAAAAGACCCGTGCGATTCGTGAAGAGTCTGAAAAACTCGCTGAGGCTAATCAGGTCAAAAGCCAGTTTCTGGCAAACATGAGCCACGAAATCCGCACGCCGTTAACTTCGGTAATTGGCCATGCAGAGTCAGTGATTTGCGGGGATGTTGAAGGTGATCAGGTGCGCACTGAAGTGGCTAAAATTCATAGTCACAGCAAGCATTTGCTGGCGTTACTTAACGATGTGCTGGATGTTACCCGCATTGAAGAGAACAAGTTGGAGCTGGAACCCGTTCATTGTGATCTTAATCAGGTGCTGTGCGATTTAGAGGATATGTTTGTAAATCAGGCGCAGGCCAAAGGGCTAGCTTTCAGTGTTACCCGTCAGTTACCCAACCCCTTGTGTGTTTACGTGGATGAATTGCGTCTCAAACAAGTGCTGATCAACCTTTGCTCCAATGCAATTAAGTTTACCGAGCACGGACAGGTTAACCTGATTGCATCAATGCAGGGAGACAAACTGTTATTCACTGTGATTGATACCGGCATTGGCATGAGTGAAGCGCAAATCGATCGGGTTTTTGAAGTCTTTACCCAGGCGGATGCCAGTATTAATCGACGCTTCGGTGGATCAGGTTTGGGCTTGGCGTTATCCAAGCTGTTGGTAGAGTTGATGCATGGCGAGCTAAGGGTGACCAGTTCGCCGGGTAAAGGCAGTATCTTTACCTTTGATGTGGTGGCCCCTCATATAGATCCAGCCGAAGATGACCAAACCGGCAAACTGGATGCAAAACTACCCACGCTGTCAGGGAGCATTCTGCTTGCCGAGGATCATCCGGACAATCGACAGTTAATTGAGCGGCTATTGAAGCGCATGGGGTTAACTGTCTATTCTGCCAGTAATGGATTCGAAGCCATTGAGCTGTTCAATAGTTACCACCCTCAGGTTGTCCTGCTGGATATTCAGATGCCACAAAAAGACGGTATCCAAACGTTTACCGAATTACGCCAACAGGGCTGCGTACAACCGATCATTGCGATCACGGCGAACGCGATGGCCCATGATGTGGAACGCTACCTCAAGTTGGGCTTTGATGGTTATCTGACCAAGCCCATCGACCGCGGCGAACTGATCAAGTTAATCAGTTCATATTATGATAACCAGCCCATGGTTGATAGTGTCGCCAATGACATTGATACCGATGATATCAAGCGTGCGTTTATTCAGCGTATGCCGCAGGAGAGGGCCACCTTCAGTCAGCTTGCCGAAAGTAAAGATGACGACGCGCTTCGGCAGCAAGCCCATCGGTTAGCGGGCGCTGCGCAGATATTCTCAATCGATGATGTAGCAGAGCAAGCCATGGCTATCGAAACAGCATTGTTAAACAATGATGCCACCACAGCCTATCAGCATCTGGCGCGTCTACTGCGTTTGCTTGCTCGTTACTGATAGTTAGCGGGCAAATAGTTGTGCAGGGTCAGCAAAGCTCTTAAATTCAAGGGCATTGCCGGCAGGATCGCAAAAGAACATGGTCGCTTGTTCACCGGTTTGGCCGGCAAATCTGACGTACGGCGCTATGATAAATTCGATTCCAGCTTGTTCCAGTCGTTGGGCCAAATCATTCCAGCTGTCCCGGTCAATCACCACGCCAAAATGGGGAACGGGAACGCCATGTCCATCGACCGGGTTGAAGGCCGTGCTGTAGGGCATTGCATCGACCCGATGCGTCACGAGTTGATGCCCAAACAGGTTCCAGTCTATCCAGTCCTGACTGAATCTGCCCATACTGCATCCCAGTAACTGGCCATAAAACGCTTTTGCCTGCTCAAGGTCGGTAACGGGTATCGCTAAATGGAAAGGAGGACATGTGTGCATAGTTTTGGTGATGTTTAATTGAGATTGTGCATCATCATAGGGCATAAAAATTGTTTAACCTAGCCCCGGCGCCTTGATATGTTGCATCAATGTTAGCGCTATGAGGGCGCTTAGCGGGATTCAAAGGCTGTTATGGCTCCTGGTTAGACTTTTTCGATATCAACAGCAGGGTAATAGTGCTTTGGGGCCTAAGTGCACCAAAATTAACGCTTTAAATTCAGATAGTTATGTTTGTTGGTGCAGTGTTCAGATATCGCTAACACTCGCTTTACCAAACACTAGCACAAGCTCAACAGTATTAGGGTAAAAAACACGCTTAACTGATAGAGCAGGCAGGTGCCTGCTAAATCTTAACAGGTAAGCGACAATGAAAATCCAACTCCAACTTTATATATTGGCAGTATTGGCATCAGTATCAGGTGCAAAAGTAGCAGCAGCGAAAAGCCAGCATGGGCAACAGCCCGAAGCCGATCAGGCTGTGGTGAAGTTTGTTGGTGATCTGAAGTACAGCGTGTTTTGTAAAGCTGTGGTGACTGATAACGTTAACTTGTTGGACAAAAGCATCCTACGGCAAGTGGGTAAAATTGCCGACAGCCCGCGGCTGGTCTTGCAGAAGGTCACCGCCGATAGCGGCATTTTGTGCAATGGTAAAACTTTACAAGAATTTGCCAAATTGCGTCAGGCCGAGTCTGTGCAGCGCTACTTAGACGGCGCATGATTCGAAGATAAAAAGGGAGCTTGTCTCCCTTTTTTACAGCATTTTTTTCAGTAAGCCCCGCTTCCAGCTGCTGAAAGGCGGATAACGAACCGGTAAATCCAATATAAAACGTCGTTTCATGACCGACTTTAAATGACTGAAGGTGTCAAAACCGTATTGACCATGATACGCCCCCATGCCACTGCATCCCACTCCACCAAAGGGTAGCTCAGGGTTGGTCATAAACATAAAGCCATCATTGACTGCCACACTGCCAGCGCTGGTTTGAGCTATCACCTTATCGGCGAAACTGTCTGAGCCGGTGAATACATACAGTGCCAGCGGTTTAGGTCTTTGATTGATAAAGCTGCATGCGTCAGCAATATCATCCAGCGCAATAATAGGCAGTAAAGGGCCAAAAATCTCTTCCTGCATTATCAGGCTATGGGTATCGGGCTGCGTAACGATGGTCGGCGCAATGTAGCGTGTCTCCCGGTCATGTTGACCGCCATGCACTAACGTCTGGCCACCAAGATAATTGACTAAACGGTCGAAGTGACGCTGATTGATAATACGTCCGTATTCCTCGGATTGCTGCGGGTCGTCGCCGTAAAAGCGCTGCAAGCTGGCCTTGATGGCCTCAATCAGGGCGTCGGCCTGATGCTGACTGACCAGAATATAGTCGGGCGCAACGCAGGTTTGACCGGCGTTCATCCATTTACTCCAGACGATTCGATCTGCGGTTACGCTCAGGTTGGTATCGTCCGCCACAATGCAAGGACTCTTGCCACCTAACTCCAGTGTGACAGGAGTCAGGTGCTCAGATGCGGCACGCATGACAATTTTACCGACCTGTTCGCCTCCGGTATATAAAATATGGTCGAACGGCAGTGTGAGCAATTCAGTGGTTGGCTCCTTGCCACCCTGAACGACGGCGAAGCACTGCTTGTCTAGATATTGGGGTAACAGTTCGGCGATCAGCTTATCAGTGTGCTCGGCGAGTTCAGATGGTTTAACGATGGCACAGTTGCCCGCAGCGATAGCCGCAATCAGAGGTGCCAGTGTCAACTGCAACGGATAATTCCAAGCGCCGATAATTAACACCACACCTTTAGGTTCAGGTTGTACATAACTTTTTGCCGGTTGTGCAATCAGCGGCGTGCTGACTTTGCGCGGTTTGGCCCAGCGTTTTAAATATTTGAGAGTGTGATCAATATCAGCAGTTAAAAAGCCTAATTCCGACAGCCAGGCTTCTGTTTTGCATTTCCCCAGATCTTTTTGTAGTGCAGCTAAAATCGCATCCTCATTATCTAACAGCATTGCTTTGAAGGCGTGTAATTGTTGCGAGCGCCATGCAAGTGGCCGTGTTGAACCACTATGAAAGGATTGTTGAAGACGACTAAAAAGTTCCGGGATTGCGCGAGTAGTCATAGCACTGCCTGCTGGTTTTTTATTGATTGTGACGAAGGCATGACCGATTAGCAATAGCCAATCTTGTCGATGAGGATGGAGAGTGAGAAACGAAAAAGGCCGGTAACTTACCGGCCTTCTACGAATAAAGCTATCTAGGCGTCGTAAGGATGACGCACGATGATGGTTTCAACCCGATCCGGCCCGGTTGAAATAATGTCAACTGGGACGCCGGTTAATGCTTCAATGCGCTTGATGTAGTCTTTGGCAGCTTGAGGTAAGCCGTCGACCGATTGCACACCAAAGGTATTATCATTCCAGCCTGGCATTTCTTCGTAAACGGGCTCGACGACTTCATAACCGTCAGCAGCCATAGGTGGAATATCTTTAACCGTGCCGTCAGGGTAACGATAGCCGGTACAGATTTTTAATGTCTCCAAACCATCCAGGACATCCAGCTTGGTCAGGCAAAAACCACTGATTGAGTTGATTTGTACCGCTCGTTTCATTGCCACTGCATCAAACCAGCCTGTACGGCGTTTTCGACCAGTGGTCGCACCGAATTCATGACCTTTTACACCCAGGTGTTGGCCAATTTCGTCATCTAACTCAGTCGGGAACGGACCAGACCCAACTCGGGTGGTATAGGCTTTGACAATGCCCAGTACATAGTCCAGATGTAATGGCCCGAAACCGGCGCCAGTTGCCACCCCACCAACGGTAGTGTTCGAAGAGGTGACATAGGGGTAAGTTCCATGGTCGATGTCTAACAAGGTACCCTGAGCGCCTTCAAACATGATGGCATCACCATTCTGGCGGGCTTTGTCGAGCAAGTCAGTGACATCAACAACCATGGCTTTGAGAATATCGGCCACAGCTTGCATATCAGCCAGCACTTTATCGAAGTCAACAGGCTCTGCTTTGTAGTATTCTGTCAGGGTAAAATTATGCAGATCGACGATTTCTTTCAATTTGGTTGCAAAGCTGTCCATGCAGAACAAATCACCAACACGTAATCCGCGACGGGCGACTTTATCTTCGTAGGCTGGTCCGATACCACGGCCAGTGGTGCCAATGGCTTTACTGCCGCGGGCTTCTTCACGGGCGACATCCAATGCCACGTGATAAGGCAGAATCAGAGGACAGGCTTCAGAAATGACCAAGCGTTCCCGGGCCGGTACGCCACGTTCTTCCAGCATGGTAATTTCTTTCATCAGCGCTTCCGGGCTGAGGACTACACCGTTGCCAATCACACAGGTCACGTTGTCACGCAGAATGCCTGATGGAATTAAATGTAAAACGGTCTTTTCGCCGTCGATTACCAGCGTATGACCGGCATTATGCCCGCCTTGATATCGAACAACGTATTGCGCTTTGTCGGTCAGTAGATCGACAACTTTACCTTTACCCTCGTCACCCCATTGAGTGCCGAGAACGACAACATTCTTAGCCATGATTTCGTGCTGTGGAAAAATTAGGCGGCGATTTTACTAAAATCAACGCGCCAGATCATCCGCCTTTGCAGTTTTTTTATCGTTGACTGAATAAAATCACTGCGCCGGCTACCACGGCGCCTAATCCAAAGCTGCGTAGTTGAGCCGGTGGCAGGTTGGCCAATTTACTGATGTAGTCGCGCCAGCGGTTAGGAAAAAGTAATGGGCCGATACCCTCAAGAATAAAAAATAAAGCAATCCCGATTAACCAGGTTTCAGCCATGGTGATTCTCCAAACAACGAAACTGATACTGGCTGGCATTATGGTATAACGCGAAACCAAATCGAATACGACTACCACGAAAATCGGTCACTACGCCGTGTTTTCGCAAATAACTGGCCAGCGCAGCGGTTTGCTCTGGTGAGTCGAGCTGAAAGGTCAGAAAGTGGCCATGCTTACCGCTGGTAGCCGCTAACAAACGGTGGCGGTTTAGCAAAGGATGTTGGTATTGGTCGAGCTGGACTAAAAATGCTCGCTGCAAATTGCCGATGTAGTTGTTAATTTCTTCAACCGTAATGCCTTCATCGGCAAACAACTCCATGACCGACAGCATGCGGTACAGGGGGGCAAAATCCATGGTTGCACCAGCCATACACATTCCATTACGGGCATAGTTAACCTGTTCACCCCGAGCCTCTTGCAAAGCACCAAACTCTGCATACCAACCGGTATAAACCGGTCGCCAATCCTGGTAATCCGGTACGTGAACAAAACAGCCACCTTCGCCGCCCTGAGCGTATTTGTAGCCGCCTGCAAGATAAAAAATCCGATCTGCGACATCAGCTAGGTCTGTCGGTATCGCCATAAAGGCATGATATCCATCGATGACCACTACAGTATCGGAATCCCTTATCTGTTCAACCAAAGGCTCAATTCCGTCAAATACCAGCCCAGAATTGAAGAACACCTGGCTGACAAAAATAAGGTCAAATTCTTCACTGGCGGCTGCCTCGGTAAATCGCTCTGAAAAGTCGTCAATTGGCAGACTATTTATACGCTGTACCTCGACTCGTCCGGCTTCTTCAAGACGGGCAATCTGGCGTTGGAAGCTGTGGAATTCACTGTCACTAGTGAGTACGCGTAGCGGCCGCTCTCCAACGTCGAGCGTGCTGATAATCCGAAACAGCAGTTCATGGGTATTAGGTGCAAACGCCAACTGTTGGGGGCGGCCAGTGTTTAATACCTTGGCAATATGGCTTTGTAATGCCGGAATTTTCTGTTCAAAGAAAAATTGCCACTTTTCGTCCACATGGCGAGCGGAATCGTCCCAGTAGTCAAGCATTGCCTGGCGGGTCACGTCAGGCCAGTAGTAATGGCTATGACAGGCAAAATGCAGGGTGTCAGGATTAGCATTTAAAAAACGCTGATACAGATGCTGATAACTCATTGTCGCGACTCTTTAGCAGATACAAAAAGGCCGGCATCAAGCCGGCCTGTTTAGTTATTACTGGTTGCCGTTGGCATTTTTCATGTAATCAAAGAACTCACTATTAGGGTTGAGAATCAACACATCTTGTTTGTCTTTGAAACTGTTGCGGTAGGCATCCATCGAACGCAGGAAGGAATAAAACTCAGGCGCGCGGTTGTAGGCTTCTGCATAAGTTTGCGCTGCTGTTGCATCACCTTCACCACGCATCTGACGTACCTGACGTTCAGCATCAGCCAACATTACCGTAACTTTAGCATCGATGTTGGAACGAATGATCTCAGCTTGTTCCTGACCCTCTGAACGGTGTTCACGGGCGACAGTGCTTCGTTCAGTACGCATACGGTTGTAGATGCTCTCACTGACTTCGCTCGGCAGGTTAATTTGCTTAACGCGCACATCAACAATTTCCACCCCCAGCTCGTCAGAACTTTCGGCAGCTTGTTTCAATGCTTGCTCCATTAACTCAGAACGTTCGCCAGAGACGATTTCTTCAATGGTGCGGGTACCAAACTCGCTGCGTAGTCCGTTAATGACTTTTTGCTTTAACAAGCTTTCGGCACGGCTGCGAATACCACCGGTAGACAGGTAGTATTTAGCAAAATCTTTAACCCGCCACTTGATGTAGGAATCAACCAACAAGTCTTTCTTTTCTGAGGTCACGAAACGGTCGGCTCTGTCATCCAGCGTCTGAATGCGTGCGTCGAGCATTTTCACCTTGTCAAAGAAAGGCAGTTTAAATTGCAGGCCAGGCTCATACACCACGGTTTCACCCGCAGCGTTTTTGTTCACCTTACCAAATTGAATCACAATGGCTTTTTGACCTTCAGACACGACAAAGATCGAGCTCAGTCCTAACATGACCACCGCGATAGCGATAAAAATCCAGAAAAAACGCATGATTAGTTTCTCCCCGAGCGTACGTTGTCATTACGAGTGGTGGTAGGACGCGCCTGAGTCTGATTAGTGCGAAGTGCTTCCAAGCTTGACTCTGTGGTGCTGTTATTGCGAGGTACCACACTGCTGGTATTGTTCTGGCGCTCCAGAATCTTATCCAGTGGTAAGTACATCATGTTGCCACCATTTTGACTGTCGACCATGATCTTGCTGGTATTACTGTAAACCTGTTCTAGGGTTTCCAGGTAAATACGCTGACGGGTTACTTCCGGTGCCGCTTCGTATTGCGGTAATAATGATAAGAAGCGCGCTACTTCACCTTCGGCTTCCAGAATCACACGTTGCTTATAAGCATCAGCCTCTTGCAGCATACGGCTAACCTGACCACGGGCCTCTGGCTCGATAGCTTTAGCGTAAGCTTCGGCCTGGCGGATGTAGGTTTGTTCGTCTTCTTGGGCGGCAATGGCGTCATCAAAGGCGGCTTTTACTGCCATCGGCGGACGAGCGTTACGGAAGTTGACGTCCACGATATCGAGGCCAAAGTCGTAAGGTTCGATGACCCGGCGCAATTCCTCACCTACTTGTTGACGGACTTCTTCTTTACCTTCGGTAAGCAGACTGTCCAGCTTAGAATGGCCCACTACATAGCGAATTGCGGCATCCAGCGAGTGGCTCAGGCTGGCTTCGGGATCAGTGACCGCGAAGATATATTTGTAGGGTTCAGTTACGCGGTACTGAATTTCCATTTCCATATCGACCAGGTTTTGATCTTCAGTCAGCATGCTACCGCTTGATGACATACTGCGAACAGTCAGCACGTCAACAGGGTATACGTCTTGGACAAAGGTCGCTTTCCAACGCAAACCCGGCTCTACTAATTCGGTAAATTTACCGAAGGTCAGTAACACACCACGTTCGGCTTCTTTAACCGTGTAAAAGCCGCTAATGCCCCATACGATCACCAGTATCAAGCCAATCAGGCCTGCGCCAATTCCGCCGCCGCTTTTACCACTGCCGGACTTGCCGCCACCAAACTTGGCGAACATTTTCTTAAACACTTCATCAAGATCCGGCGGCCCCTGATCACCGCCGCGTGAATTATTATTCCACGGATCTTTGTTGTTATTGTTGCCTCCCGGCTCGTTCCAGGCCATGCCTTTCTCCGTTAATACCTAATGAATTAATGATTACGAATTATATAACTATTGAGATTACCATCATGCTGCTTATTGAGTCGATTCCACTCACTCGCCGGCATGCGGATTTCAACCAGCCAATCCCCCTGTTCAGAGTATGATTCACTGGTAATACAATTTAAATGAAACAAACTCCCTCTGAGTTTTCCCTCAGAAGGCGGAACACGCAAGCGATATTCAACCATCGACTCGGCCAGGCAATCACTCAGTGCGCGCTCCAGCAAATCCAAGCCGAGCTTTTGCTGGGCTGAAATCCATACCCTGTAAGGCCTACCTTGATCATCACGATCAATTCTGGGTTCAACGCCTTCGAGTCGATCTATTTTGTTACAGACCATTAATTGCGGAATCTCACCGGCATCGATCTCGTTAAGCACGTCTTCAACCTGGGCGATGTTTTCATCGACCTGCTCGTCGGCATAGTCCACTACATGCAATAAGATATCGGCTTCTTGGGTTTCTTGTAAGGTGGCTTTAAACGCCGCTACCAGATCATGGGGTAGATGTCGGATAAAACCAACCGTATCTGCCAAAATTGCCGGGCCAACATCCGGTAACGTGACCTTACGCAAGGTTGGATCCAGAGTCGCAAACAGCTGATCTGCCGCGTAAACCTCAGCATCCGTGATGCTGTTAAATAACGTTGACTTGCCCGCATTGGTATAACCAACCAGGGAAACCGTGGGGATTTCAGCGCGGTTGCGCGCCCGGCGACCATTTTCCCGTTGCTTCTGCACTTTCTGCAAGCGTTTAAGAATCGTTTTTATTCTCTCACGCAGTAAGCGGCGATCCGTCTCTAACTGAGTTTCACCCGGACCACGCAGACCGATCCCGCCCTTCTGGCGCTCAAGGTGAGTCCAGCCGCGAATCAATCGTGTCGAAATATGACGTAACTGCGCCAATTCGACTTGTAACTTACCCTCATGGGTTCGGGCTCGCTGGGCGAAAATGTCCAGAATCAGACCAGTTCGATCAATGACCTTACATTTACACAGGGCTTCAAGATTGCGCTCTTGTGAGGGCGACAGTGCATGGTTGAAGATCACAACTTGTGCATCTGTGGCGCGTACGGCATTGGCAATTTCTTCAGCTTTTCCGGTTCCCACGAAATATTTGGGATGCGGTGCATGACGAGACCCAGTGACAACATCAAGGGTCTGAATGGCAGCAGAGTCAACCAACATCTTTAATTCGTGTAGGTCTTCCCTGCTGTTTTCATCTGAAAACTCGATATGGACTAATATCGCCTGCTCACCAGATTCATAGCGGTCAAACAAGCATTATCTCCTAATGACCAATTTACTCCTGGTCATTATCCGAGTTTGGCTGTTGTTGCGCAACCATCTGGATAGGTCGGGAAGGAACGACCGTGGAAATGGCATGTTTGTACACCATTTGAGAAACAGTGTTTTTCAGCAGGATGACAAACTGGTCGAATGATTCAACCTGGCCCTGCAGTTTGATCCCGTTTACCAGGTAAATCGACACGGGAATGCGCTCTTTGCGAAGAGCGTTCAAGAATGGGTCTTGTAAAGATTGCCCCTTTGCCATTTTTTTATATCCTTGGAGAATTATTATGTTTTTACCAACTCTGCCTGACTATTTATCAAACAGGTTGGTTTCTACTATATAGTCGATTGTCTGATTATCAAGTCCGCATTGTTGTTTGCGAATGTGTCCAGCCAATGAACTCCCTCCCAGCCGCGCAACCAGGTCAATTGGCGCTTGGCTAGTTGTCTGGTGGCGACTATACCACGAAAACGCATCTCTGCATGGTCAAACCTGCCATCCAGGTGCTCCCACATTTGCCGATATCCGACACAACGCATCGACGGCAAGTTTAGATGCAAATCTTCTCTTTCGCGAAGTTTTTTTACTTCGTTTTCAAAGCCTTGCTCTAACATGATGTCAAACCGTTGTTCGATTCGATGGTGTAAAACAGCCCTGTCTTCCGGCGTTATAGCAAATTGCGTTAGGTTATAATTTAACGGCTCAGAACGGATTTTACTGAGCTCGGTAAGTGATTTTCCGGTTAATTGATACACCTCTAGCGCGCGTGTTAGTCGTTGTGGATCGTTAGGGTGGATGCGTTTGGCGGCAGTTGGGTCAACCTCAGCGAGGCGCTGATGGAGTTGTTCCCAGCCCAGTTGTTGTGCATCTGCTTCTATTTGCGCGCGTACCCCTGCGTCGGCTTCCGGCAACGGCGAAATACCTTGCAACAGCACATTGAAATACATCATGGTGCCGCCAACCAGTAAAGGAATGTTGCCACGGGCGCTG
>CAXQZJ010000040.1:0-4715 GCA_964228145.1 Alteromonadaceae bacterium
CCGCCAGGGCGGATTCAAACGGTTTTCGCCGGCCCAATACAGTTTTATTTTGTTCCCTGAAGGGTCAAGAACAACAGCTTCGCGCCATAGATACCGCTCAGTTTTGGGGAGTTGCTCAAACTCCACGCCTTTGGTTTGCAGTTGTTCTACCCATTCATCGAGTTGCTCATGCTCAAAGTAAATCACAGCCTGCTGCGAGCCGCAGTCTTCGCTTAATGACAACGAAAACGTGGCGTCACCTTCAGGACAGGAAAAACGAGCGTATTGGGGAGTATCTACTATTAAAGTAAATCCCAGCTTTAAGTAAAACGCCACCGACTCAGGCATATTGGTGACGGGCAGCGTTACCTGGTTGAGATTCATTTCACGTCCTTGTTTGACAATTAGAAAAAGGCTTGTAAGCCGGTTTGCGCGCGCCCCAGAATCAAACCGTGAATATCATAAGTACCTTCGTACGTATTCACTGTTTCGAGGTTGATCATATGACGCATAATATGAAACTCGTCGGCAATACCGTTACCGCCATGCATGTCGCGAGACTTGCGAGCTATATCGAGCGCTTTGCCGCAGTTGTTACGTTTAATCAGAGAAATCATAGCAGGGTCGTAGTCGCCACTGTCAATTAACTGCCCTACCCGGTAAGCCGCTTGCAGCCCCAGTGCAATTTCAGTTTGCATGTCAGCCAACTTGGTTTGAAACAGTTGTGTTTGGCCCAGAGGCTTACCAAACTGCGTGCGCTCTAATCCGTATTGTCTTGCTGCATGCCAGCAAAACTCAGCCGCGCCCATTGCGCCCCCTGCAATACCGTAACGTGCCATGTTTAAACAACTGAATGGGCCTTTTAAACCGGATACGCCAGGCAGCATGTTCTCTTCTGGCACAAACACGTTGTCCATGACAATTTCGCCGGTGATCGACGCCTTTAGCGATAGCTTGCCATGGATTTCTGGCGTGCTTAAGCCAGACATTCCGCGCTCAAGCAAAAAGCCGCATATCGCGTTATCCATGTCAGTATTTTTTGCCCATACCACCATCACGTCGGCAAGCGGCGAGTTGGTGATCCACATTTTGCTGCCAGTGAGCTTGTATCCACCTTCCACTTTTACCGCACGGGTTTTCATCCCGGCGGGATCAGACCCGGCGTCGGGTTCGGTTAACCCAAAACAACCAATCAACTCACCGGTCGCCAGACCCGGTAAAAACTTCTGCTTTTGCGCTTCGCTACCAAACTTATTGATAGGATGCATCACCAGTGAAGACTGCACACTCATGGCACTGCGGTAGCCACTGTCTACCCGCTCGACTTCCCTTGCAATCAGTCCGTAACCTATATAACTCAACCCGGCACACCCATAACCATCAATGGTTGAGCCCAGCATGCCCATTTCGCCAAACTGGCGCATAATAGCCGGGTCAAACTTACCCTCTCTGTTAGCCTGTAAAATACCAGGTTGCAGCGTCTCCTGGCAAAACTGATGGGCAGTGTCCCGCAACATGCGTTCTTCATCAGAAAGTTGCTTGTCGAGCATGAGTAAGTCCTGCCAGTAGGGATTGGCGGCCATAGTTGTCTCCTGTTTTTTATTAGTTACATTTGGTTTAAAGGCAGTGACGTGGTGTATTTAATTTGCTCCATGGCAAAACTGGACGTGACATCACCTAAGTTCACCCCTTTGATAAGGCGTTTGTAAAAGTGATCGAAACGCTGCATGTCCGCCACCATCACTTTCAGCAGATAGTCGTATTCACCAGACATGCGGTAAAACTCCACGACTTCTTCAAACGCACTGCAATGTTCAGCAAATTGCGTTAACCATTTGTCGTCATGCCGCGCGGCTTTTATCTGCACAAACACTGTGAGATTTAACCCAAGCGACTGGGCGTCGAGTAACGCAACGCGTCGTTGTATAAGCCCTTGCTCTTGCAAACGCTGAATGCGACGCCAACAAGGCGTGGCGGTTAAACCCACTTTTTCCGCAATATCTTGTATCGCAATATCAGAATCGGCTTGAAGGAGACTTAAAATCTCCTTATCAACCGAATCAAGAGTAATATTTTTCAATTTATCTTCATTAAGTAGAATTAATTTTTAAAAATAGTGACATTATCTGAATTTGTTAGCAATTAATTTCGACCGATGTTGCGATACTGGTGTTATGTTTAATTGCCAGAACCAGCTGCATGAATAATACGCTTTCCTTTCCACACCGCGTTGCGCCACGTCAACGCGTGGTGCAATGCATTACCGAAACCATTGGCAATACCCCTATGCTCCAGTTACAACGTTTGTGCAATGAAGAAGGCACGTTAGGACAGGTGTTTGCCAAACTTGAGTATTTCAACCCGGCAGGCTCAATCAAAGATCGTGCGGCAAAAGCCATGTTCGAGCATATTTTGAATACCCACCAGCACGCTAAGCTAAACGTCATTGAAGCGACTTCGGGCAACAGCGGTGTAGCTTGTGCGTGGTTAGGGGCCATTCATCAGGTTCCGGTAACCATAGTGATGCCTGAACATATGTCCAAAGAGCGCCAGCAGTTGATTCGTTTTTACGGGGCGAACCTGGTGCTCACGTCTGAAACAGACGGGATGCCCGGGGCCATGGCAGTAGCGGAAACACTATTAAAAACGGTTGAAGGCGCGGTATCGATGGACCAGTTTGCTAACCCGGTCAATGCTGCCGAACACGCCAGAAGTACTGCCCGCGAAATATGGCAGGACATGGGTGAAGATATTGATGTTGTCGTCACCGGAATGGGCACAGGCGGCACTGCCACGGGTATTGGTCGCTTTTTAAAACAGCAGGACGCTTCAATAGAAATTGTGATAGCAGAACCCAGCAACTGCCCGTTACTTAGTGAAGGCAAAGCAGGCTCACACGGTATCCCTGGCGTTCACCCAGGTTTAATTCCGCCTTTGCTGGATAAGCGTTTTATCGATAAGGTACTGACGGTAACTGATGACGCTGCACTCGATACCGCGCGTCGGGCAGCCAGAAAAGAAGGGATAGCCGTTGGCATCTCAAGCGGCGCGACCCTATCGGTTGCGCTATCGCTTGCCAGGCAACCCGCTTACCGGGGTAAGAAAATTGTTGCTATTGCGGCCGACGGTGCCGAGCGTTACTTCTCAACGCCGCTTTTTTCTCAATTGCCCTGCGACCTGACAGCCTGATCAGATGTTTTGTTATCGCGCCACACTCATCCACCATGGTGAATCGTACTTGACGTCCTGAGGAGGTATTTCCAGCGCGTCAGGACGCTCAAGGCTTTTCCAAAACAGGGACTCGTACTTCTGTTCATGAAATACCAAGCGCCCCGACTGTTTGTAAGTCATCAGCAGTTTTGAATAAGCCTCAATAGGCATTTTAGGGTGTCCCTGATCAAACACGACTCTGCCGCCAAGCTGTTCGTACATGTGTTTATCTGTCGCAAATCGCAGCGCGTTAAAGTTAGCCAGTGAGGCCAGTTTTTCTTCTGACAACCCTGCGCTCGCGTAAGCTTGCTTAAAGCCTTCAACATGTTCCGGCTTGGGTGTTATCTGATTGTGTTCAGCGTAGTCTTCAACCAGTGTTCGCAGCACAAACGCGTTGACCTGACTAAAGTAAAAAATATCCTGACGAAGCTGATTGTTTTCCTCGTCCTGTTCGTCTTTTTTGGCGGGTTGTTCGAAATTCGATTTCAGAAAGGACTTGCCAGCAACAGTGACAACCTGGTCAGCTGGTGCGTCAGTCTGTGCAATGGTGAGTGTAGAAATAAATAGCAGGCAACTTAGGAGGTATCGATACATACAATCTCTCAAAAGGGTTCGAGTGATGGGTATCAAACATGCTGCACCTACCACTGCGAAGCAGTAATACGTGTAAGGACTGAAACAGGGAACCTGTCTTCAGGTATAAAACGAGCTCCCGACAACGCCGGGAGCCGTAAAATCATTAAAGGGCTGTTACGTTAGCCGCTTGAAGACCTTTTTGGCCTTGTTCAACTTCGAATTGAACCTTTTGACCTTCTGCAAGGGTCTTGTATCCGTCAGATACGATTGCGCGGAAATGTACGAATACGTCTTTACCGCCGTCGTCTTGCGTTAAAAAGCCATAACCTTTTTCTGCGTTAAACCACTTAACGGTACCAGTTACTTTAGACATGAAAACCTCAAAAAAACTCTGTAAAACCTTTGTGCTAAATTGCACGGACTTGCTTTTAAATAGGGTGACTCACGGCAAAACTAACAACAGGTTTAACAGCATCGAGGTTGAAGTCGATGTTTATATCTGCGCGACGTTAATAAACCAACGAAAGCACAACTATTTAAAGAACATAACCACTATAACCACACACTGAGCAAATTGATACAAAAATTGCGAAAAGTCTTTAGATTTAATAAAAAATTAATCTCGCTGACATGTAAAAAGCCGCTTACTCCGGGGCTTTTCGGCCCTTCCACCAAGCCGCAAACCAACACATCATACCAGTTAAACCAATACAAGCCGGAACCGTCCAGTGCACGTCGTATAACGGAACGATAGCGCTCACAATAACCAGGGTCGCTCCCACGATGCTAAAGTGCAGCGCTTTTTGCGCCCGTGCATGTTGCTGCAAAAGCGCCAGGTTTGCTTGCTGCTGTTTCTCAGGGAAGCGCTTGACCTGCTTGAGTGTGTCGTAAAGCAAATCAGGCATTTCCGGCAGCTTCTCGCTCCAGAATGGCAGGTTTGCTTTGACTTT
>CAXQZJ010000041.1:0-3312 GCA_964228145.1 Alteromonadaceae bacterium
GCGGTTGGCCGAGTTGCGCAGCGCCGATGATCTTGAACCCCAGTCGTTTCGAAGGGGCAGTTATATTAAATACGTGATAACCACCGCCGGTGCTGAGCCGTTAAGTCACGTTGCTAACCCGCTGGATTATGAGCACTACATTGAAAAACAGATTCGCCCAATCGCCCAGGGCATTTTGCCTTTTATCAACGTCGACTTTTCTCAAATTATTTCTGATCAACTGGGTTTGTTTGGCTGATTAAAGGCAGTTAAATTCGAACTGTCGCGACCTGACTGCTATAACTTGATCATTGCATGGCAAGGACCAAGGCACATGAAAGCAACCAGGATCACCATTGCCTTACTGTTGCTGCTCCAGTTTGGCACAACCCAGGCTCAATCGGGTTTTATTGATAGTCATCTGCATTATCTACCGGGCGATGCCAGAATTGTTCACGACCGAGCGACGATCGTGCAGCAAATGCAACAAGCGGGGTTTTCACAATTGTTTGTGTCTGTGTCAACGCCTGATGCTGTCGCCGCCTGGCAGCGCGTCAATGAACTCGACGTGCGGGTATTGGTGTCGTTTCCTTGCAAAGAAGGAAAGTACCCCAGAGGGAATCCGTGTTTTACAGAATCCCAAGGCTGGCCACCATTGGACTGGTTACGTCAGCAGATAGAAAACGACGCGGTACACGGATTAGGCGAACTCTTGTTTGCCTATGATGGCATCGCGCCTGATGATCCGCGGATGATGCCGTACTATCAGTTAGCGGTTGAAAATCAAATACCGATTACCGTGCACGCCGGCCATGGTCCGCCGCCGAGAGCCCGAATGCCGGGCTGTTGCCCTGATTTTGACGAGAACATGGGTAACCCAGCCAAACTTAAACCGGTTTTAGCGCGCTATCCTGAATTACGAGTGTTGCTGTTGCATGGTGGTGAAATTCAGTTTCGCCAACAAGCCATCGGGTTAATGCTAGAGTACCCGCAGGTTTATGCAGAATTATCGATAGTTAACAGCCGAATGCCTCTGTCTGTCTATCAACAGGCGATCGATGATTTTCGCCAAGCTGGATTGCTTAACCGGATTGTATTTGGCACAGATAATGTAGATCCTGGGTCGATTATACAGCGCATGGAGCAGACTAACCTGACCAAAACCGAAGTGTCGCGGATTTTGACCGACAACCCTAAGGCGTTTTGGCAAGCCGACAAGGAATAACTAACGTCTCTTTACATATTTGATACTTGCATTGCACAATGGCTGCATAACAATAAAAAGGAGTGTGTTATGCAGTTTCGCACACGAAACGGAAATTTGTATCACTTGAGTTATAGCATTTGGGTCACGCTGGGCGTCTTTAGTTTGCTCGCGTTACTGACCTTTCTGGCTGATAACCCCACTGAACATTTGAGCAACAACGCCATTTTGTATGGGTTGTTTATCCTCAATGCTTTTTTATTACCGCTGAATCTTCAGCGTCAACGGCATTATAAACCGTTTCCGCTTAAGCAAGATCCTCTGACGTTCCTGCGGGTTGAGCGGGACCAGTTAATGGTCGGTAAGCAAACAGTCGCGCTCAATAGTGTCAACAAAGTCGTGTTAGACGAGTTGGACGACAAACTGGCCTATTTACATTTGCCATTTAATGCCGGCGGCAAAATAGGTTTTTCCTTCCCTTTAGCGCACTTGCCTGCGGTAAAGGCTTTTCTCCGTGACGCCTTGCCGCACGCTCAAATCATTCGTTAAATGCACAGTCCAGATAAAATTCTGAGTATTGATGTTGGCACTCAAAGCCTGCGGGCATTGGTGTTTGACCGCGACGGGCGCTTGTTAAACAAAGTACAGCTTCATTATCCACCTTATCAACAACCTCAGCCGGGTTATTGCGTACACGACGCGCAGATGTTCTGGCAATCGCTACAAAATGCCTGCCAGCAATTGTGGCAGCAGGGCACCGATAGCGCGGATATCGCGGCAATGTCGGTCACCACACAACGCGGCTCTTTGGTTCCATTGGACATCGAGCATCAGCCATTGTCGCCGTTATGCTTGTGGATGGATCAGCGCAAAGCCGATGGTTTACCGCCCATGCCATGGTGGTGGCGATGGGCATTTACTTTGCGGGGCGTGCGCTCAGCAGTAACCGGTTTTCGGCGCAACGCATTCAGCAACTGGTTGGCGTTGAATCACCCTGAAACCAGCAAAAAAGTGGCAAGTTGGGTGTTTTTATCCGGTTATTTGCACCTGTGTCTGACTGCAAAACGTGTCGACAGTGTGGCGTCGCAGGTAGGCTACATACCATTCGATTTTCGCCAGCAACGCTGGGCGCATAAGTGGAGTTGGAAATGGTCTGCGTTAACTATGCGGCCCGAACAGATGCCGGATCTAGTTGCCCCCGGAGATCTAATCGGGGCGATTACCGATAAGGCGAGTGAATTAACCGGTATTCCGGCCGGCGTGCCAGTTGTTGCCAGTGGTGCTGATAAAGCCTGCGAAGTGATTGGCAGTGGTGGACAGGGAAGCGATGTTGCCAGTCTGAGCTTTGGAACCAGTGCCAGTGTCAACGTATGTGGTGACCAATATCGGGAATCGGTTGCCCATATGCCAGCCTATCCCTCCGTTATTCCTGGCCAGTTTTGCTATGAAGTGATGCTAAACCGCGGATTCTGGATGGTAAGTTGGTTTAAGCAGCAGTTTGGCCTAGAGGAAGTGTTAAAAGCCGAAGAAACCGACGGGCACGTAGAAGCGTTATTTGATGCCTTGGTTGATAAAGTGCCACCGGGCTCGATGGGACTAATGCTTCAACCCTACTGGGGCGCAGGAATTCGAGAGCCTGGGCCGGAGGCAAAAGGGGCAATCATTGGCTTTGGGGATATTCACAAAAGGGAGCATATTTACCGCGCGATCCTTGAAGGGATAAGCTTTGGGCTCAAAGAAGGGCTACAAAAAATTGAGAAACGCAGCAGGCGGAAAATAAACCGTTTATACATCTCCGGTGGTGGCAGTCAGTCTGATGCCGCAATGCAAATTGCGGCCGATATATTCGGTTTGCCAGCCCATCGCCCCCATACTAATGAGACCTCGGGTTTAGGTGCGGCCATGGCGTGTGCAACGCATCTGAATTGGTACCCCAGTATGCGCGACGCAGTTGAAAAGATGAGTCATGTGGATGCGGTCTTCCAGCCAAATCCGGTCAATCAGCAGGTATACCAGCGACTTTATCGCGAGGTCTATCAGCAGATGTACCCGAAGTTGCAACCTTTGTACCGCACCATCAGAGATATTACCGGTTACCCTGATTAAAACGCTAACACGATCAAGGCAAT
>CAXQZJ010000042.1:0-3938 GCA_964228145.1 Alteromonadaceae bacterium
AAGAATGCGCGTCGGTTCCGCCGTCGGACGAAAAGAGGTTATTGGTAGTTAATGAGTTTGAGTTGTCCAGTTTTGGCGGCAATTCCGAATCGCTACGCATTTGTAGAACGGATTACGCAGACAATTCAGCGCGAAGCCAACATGTCATTAATGATGATCGATGTGGTGCGCTTTTCCGATGTGAGCTCAGGCTTGGGGTATCAGGCTGGAGACATCATCCTTGGACAAATCGGCAAACGCCTGCAAAGGCTGACGGGCAATAACACGCTGTTAGGTCGTATAAGTGGTGATATTTTCGCTGTTATGTTGCCGGGCAGGTACAGTGAAGCTCGCCTTCGCGAGTTGTATCAGCATATTGTTGAGCATTTCAAAAGTCCGATTACCTTTAACGACCATTCCTTTATCGCCGATTTTAACGTCGGTGCAGTTGCCAACATCCCGAGTAATCATCAAGCCAGTGTGCTTTTCACCCGCGCTGAGCTGGCCCTTAAACAGGCAAAGCAAAATAAGTTTGAAAACTTTTGCTTCCTTAAGATTCGTGACACGTCAGACAGTGGTCGTTCACTGACGTTAAAAGCAGATTTGAAGCGCGCCTTTGATAAAAACGAACTGGAATTGTATTTCCAACCCAAGGTCAATCTCAGTACCCTAGAAATCGTTGGGGCTGAGTGTTTGCTGCGCTGGCATCATCCCCTTGACGGTGTGGTATTTCCCGGCGCGTTACTGGAAGCGGCTGAATCTTATAATATGATGAATGAGGTCGGCTATTGGGTGTTAGAGCGCGCTTTCAGAGCCATTGTGGATATGCGTCAATATGGGGTCGATATTCCTCTGTCGGTAAACATGTCACCGACACAATTATACGATGAAGAATTTGCCGATAAGATGCGTTTTCTGGTCAATCGATTTGGCGTTCAGCCATCGCAAGTTGAGCTTGAGTTGACAGAGGACATTGCGCTAAATAATTCATTAATTGTTCATCGTCAGTTGAATCAAATTAAGCAAATGGGTTTTACCATTGCCGTAGATGATTTTGGTAAAGGTTATTCCAATCTAGCTTATATTCGTGATCTAAAACTCGATAGTTTAAAGATTGATAAGACCTTCATCCTGCAATTAGAAGAAAACCCTGTGAATGAAGCGATTGTTAAGGCAACGTTGGTAATAGCTGAAGCGCTGGGCTGTGATGTGGTTGCTGAAGGCATAGAGACACTGAATCATTTGCATTTGCTAAGGGAGCTGGGTGTGCAACAGGGGCAGGGCTTTTTATTTTCAAGGGCCGTTCCGTTTAAAGACTTTATCGTTTTGTCTCAAAGTGAATTAATGGTCGGGTCGTCATTGGCCTATCAATCACAAAGCGCCTGATTTTCATAACGGCAACAGTTACAATGGGCGGGTGTCCCACTAGCTAAGTGATAACTATGATCCATCCTGTCCTGGCCGAACAAGGTCAGTTTCTGCACCTCAGCCGCACTCAACCAGAACTATTCAGTATTGCCAGCGAATTTATGCTGGAAGATCACACCCGGGTTATCATCTCCGCCCCTGGTATCATTCGATTTGAGCCCGTCGAACCACAGGGTAACAACATTGTGTTGTCCTGCGGAATTCATGGCAATGAAACCGCGCCGATCGAAATTCTGGATCAGATGGTGCAGGATATTTTGTGCCAACGTCTAAAGGTGGTGCACCGTTTAATGGTTCAGTTTGGAAACTTGGCTGCGATGGATATCGCAGAGCGTTTTGTCACTGAAAATATGAACCGTTTGTTTAGCGGTGCCCATTCACAGGGCCCAGGCTTGATCAATGCTGAGCGCCATCGTGCTAAAGCCCTCGAAGATGCTGTTGCCGACTTTTTCGAGGCCAATCAGGGGCCGCGTTACCATTTTGACCTGCACACCGCCATTCGTGCATCCAAAAACGATAAATTTGCAGTCTATCCTTTTCAACATGGCAAACCGTGGAAAGCCAGCCAGCTCCAGTTTATGTTAGCGTGCGGTGTGAATACGATTTTATTGTCGAACGGACCAACGACCACCTACAGCTATTTTTCCTCGAATTCATTTGGGGCTGATGCATTCACGGTGGAATTGGGTAAAGTAAAACCCTTTGGTCAAAATAACCCTGAGGACTTTGTTGATGTTACCCGCACCTTACGTGATTGGGTGTCGCAATCGACGTTGGAACTACCTGACTTAACCCCCAAAGCCATAACCTTGTATCGTGTCAATCAGGTCATTAACCGTCAAGAACATGAATTTAAGCTCCATTTTGACGACGATACCCCCAACTTCACTGATTTTCGCGCGGGCGATCTGCTAGCCTCCGAACCCAACAAGCAATACTGCGCTCAGCAAGATGGTGAAGCAATTGTGTTTCCAAATGCCAAGGTGGCGATCGGACAGCGTGCCTTATTGACTGTGGTGCCGATTTCCTTGGAAGAAGCTAATCGGAACTGCGACTGATGTTTCAACTTGATCCGCGCTTGGCCCAAGACTGTGTGTTGGTAAGTGAATTGCCACTTTGTAAGCTATTGTTAATGAACGATGCTTCTTATCCTTGGCTGATACTGGTTCCAAGGGTTAGTAATATTAAAGAAATCATGGAGTTATCTTTGGGCGAACAGGACCAGTTGTGGCGTGAGTCTAGGTGGGTCAGTCGCTGCTTGCAGCATACCTTCAGGCCTGACAAACTGAATATTGCTGCACTAGGTAACGTGGTGTCACAACTTCATGTTCATCACATCGCGCGCTACCAAAATGATAATGCCTGGCCAGCCCCGGTATGGGGGCATGCTAAACCGGTCGCTTACTCCGCGTCTGCATTAGCTAAACAGGTGAGATTAATTCAACAAGGGATGGAAACAGCAAATGATAATGACCACAACGAATAATATTGAAGGTAAACAAATCACAGATTATCTGGGCATAGTGGTGGGTGAAGCCGTGATGGGGGCGAATGTATTTAAAGACATTTTCGCTTCGATTCGCGACATTGTCGGTGGGCGCTCTGGCAGTTATGAGGAAGAGTTTACCAAAGCGCGAAAAATTGCGTTTCAGGAAATGCAAAATGAAGCCAGAGCAATGGGGGCAAATGCCATCGTAGGCCTGGATATTGATTATGAAGTCGTCGGTGATAAAGGCAGTATTTTGATGGTGAGCATTAACGGTACTGCAGTTCGCTATCAGGACAAATAGTTACCCCTTCCATCGGGATAACCAATGATTTATTTCCTGGATGTCGAACAAGGCCAGGCCTCGTTGCGTAAACCGAGCCATATGTTCGGCGTCCGGGTGACCAAAATACTGCCCCTGTCCACTCGGTTTTACTGAAGCTGGGCGCTTACCATGTTGTAATGCGGACACCGCCGATAAAATGCTTTTAATCCCTTCTGGGTAAATATCGATCAGGTTGGATAAATAAGAGCGTTGATAATTCACTGCTTTTCTATCAATGGCGAGTATTTCGCCACTATCGATTCCTGCATCCTCAATCCAGTGTAATGTTGTGCCTATATATTGTTCTTTTTGAGACATGGCATGAAACGTCGCCATCACGCCCCGGTAATCAGGCAGTATACCTGAATGCAGATTCAGCACGCCTAATCGCGCCGAGGCAATTGCAGCGGGTCGAAGAATAAGGCCGAAGCGGATGGAAATGATCAGATCCGGTGCTAACGACTTTAGCGAGTCGATGGAAGCTGCATCATTGATCGATGAAACATAGCGTAGGGTGTAACGTTCGGATAACGCGTTGAAGTCGCTAAGCGGGCTACCCATTTTTCGCGCCATTGGCAGCAATATATCGGGTAACACCTGCCGTTCGAGTAGATCCAATTGAGCAAGTTGTGGAACAGGACTTACGCCTTTACCAACCTGGTTGGTAAGCCATAACGTGATTGAATGCTGGGATAAATTAGGCAAAAGCGTGTTGAGTGC
>CAXQZJ010000043.1:0-3405 GCA_964228145.1 Alteromonadaceae bacterium
GCGACGTTCTTCTTCGATATTGTCTTCGTCGATGCTGGTTTGATGAGGTAATAAACCTTCTTCCATGCCGACCATAAAGACATAGGGGAATTCCAGCCCCTTGGACGCGTGGAGCGTCATAAGCTGCACCTGATCGCTCTGTTCTTCGTCCTCACCGCGTTCCATCATGTCGCGCAGGATCAACCGATTCACCACTTCAGGCAGGGTCATGGGCGGTTCCATATCGCCACCTTCGAGCATATCGGATACCCATTTAAACAAGGTAGAAATATTTGCCATCGCCATTTCAGCCGCTTTGGGGCTGGTACTGGTTTCGTACAAATATTCTTCGTAACCCATCGATTTAATCATGTCACGAACCGCAGCCACGGTATCGCCGCGTTGAGCGTTGTCGGCTAATTCAATCAGCCAGCGGGCAAAGTTCTGAATCGACTGCAACGGCTTTCCACTCACATGCGCGGCCAAGCCCTGTTCACAGGCTGCGGTAAACATACTCACGCCTAACTCATTGGCGTAATTACCTAAACGTTCTAACGAGGTACGACCGATACCGCGCGCAGGGGTATTAATCACCCGTAACAGGGCATTATCGTCATCCTGATTGACCAACAAGCGCAGATAGGCCATCACATCCTTGACCTCAGCCCGGCCAAAGAAGGAAATTCCGCCGTTAATTTTGTATGGAATACGGTTACTCATCAGCATTTTTTCAAACACCCGCGACTGGTGATTACCGCGATACAAGATCGCGTAGTCGCCATAGCTGGTGTTATTCATAAACTTATGCGCCATTAACTCGGCAACCACTTTCTGCGCCTCGTCATCCTCATTTTTAGTCGGGATGATGCGGATCTTCTCGCCGTAATCCAACTCGGAGAACAACCGTTTTTCAAACACATGAGGGTTGTTTTGGATCAGTATATTGGCTGCATGCAGAATCCGCCCTGAAGAACGATAATTCTGCTCAAGCATGATCACATTAAGATTGGGGTAGTGCTTTTCTAGCAACACCAGGTTCTGGGGCTTAGCCCCGCGCCAGGAGTAGATTGACTGGTCATCATCACCCACCACAGTAAAACGAGCCCGTTCGCCCACCAACAGGCGTACCAACTCATACTGACTGGTGTTGGTATCCTGATATTCATCGACTAACAGGTATTGCATGCGGCGCTGCCATTTAAGGCGGATTTCCTCATGCTGCTGAAACAACAGCGTGGGTAACAATATTAAGTCATCAAAATCGAGAGCGTTGTAGGCACGCAGGTGTTGCTGGTAGCGCTGATAAAATTCGGCAAACTCGCGCTCACCGGGCGAGGCAGCGCGTTTTAGTAATTGGTCAGGCCCCAACAAGTCGTTTTTCCAATTGGAGATACAAGTTTGCAGCAATTTTAACTGGTCTTTGTCACCGCCTAATTCAGTGTCTGTCAGGTCATTGAGCAGTGCCATGGTGTCTTTATCATCAAACAATGAAAATCCTGACTTTAGGCCCAGGGTTTTGACCTCTTTTTTGATGATACTCAGGCCCAGCGTATGGAAGGTCGACACTTTAAGTCCGCGGGCTTCCTGTTTACCCAGGGTTTGCGCCACACGCTCTTTCATCTCCCGTGCGGCTTTATTGGTAAAAGTAACCGCGGCTATATAACGCGCCGGCATTTTGCATTCGCGCACCAAATAGGCGATTTTATTGGTAATCACGCGGGTTTTGCCACTGCCGGCGCCTGCCAGAACAAGACAAGGTCCGGAGACGTAGGTAACGGCTTTTTCCTGGGCAGGGTTGAGTTTCATGCTGACTCCGCAATAGATGGACGGCAATTTTAAGGAATATCGCCCAGCGTGGCTACCTTGAGCTGGTCTTATTTAACGAATATGCGTATTGGACTATTAGCAATTGACCAAACATGGTTACAATAACCTTAGCAACGCAAAATCAGGAACTGATGATGATTAATCCGAAGAAAATCGAAGAAATCGCCAAGCAAATTGCCGACGCAGTACCACCCGGCGTGAAAAGTATGGCTGAAGGTGCAGAAGAAAAGGTTAAGCAAATTTTGCAGGCCCAGCTGTCAAAGCTTGACGTGGTAAGCCGCGAGGAGTTCGACATTCAAACTCAGGTACTGGCAAAAACCCGTGCCAAACTGGATGCGCTTGAAGCGAAAATCAGCGCAATGGAAATGGCGGCCTCAGACGCGGGCAACAAGGATAATTAATAAATCGGGTGGTACCTCGCCACCCATAATAAAAGGGAACTACCATGAAAAAACTCCTCGCTGTCGCGGCCCTGTTGTGGTCGTTTAACGCGTTATCATTGGATTCATACAGTGCCGCAGATGAAGGTGCAAAAGAGCTGATTGGACTGGCCGTCGCTCATTTAAAACTACCCGACAACCTCGAAACCCGTAAAAAGCTTTATGGCGCGATCGACTATGTGTTTTCTGATGACACCGATTGGGACTCGTACTGGTTAGGGCTTAACGACGTCAGCGACTCCAAAGTCAAAGGCCAAAACCTGACTTACATGGAGTTTTTCATCAATACCTCTTTACACGGCATGTTCTTCGTCAGCTTTATTTATGATAAAGCCAATGGGCAAGTGCTAATCAACAGTAAGCAAATCCGCCATTCTGACGAGAAAGAAGTGCTTAACGCGTTCAGCGAACAACAAGCCAATACAGAAGAATATGAAGTGGTGCACGAGTCGGACAATTACGCCTTAACTCAGACCAAGGGCTTCACCGATTTTGCCGGCTTCTCGGTGCTAAGTGGCACCGCTGCGGTGGTGTATTTCGACCAGCAAGTGATCAATCTGTAATTCATCACAGAGGGCCGAAGCAAAACGCTGTCGGCCTTTGCTCATCACTTTAGGAAGAAACGGTATGCCGGGTTATCGGATTGCTCGGTAAACTGATAACCCAATTGCTCTACGTGGCGTTCAAATTCTTCTGCTGATTGCGGCGGAATATCAAATCCGGCCAACACCAAACCGTCAGCAGCGCCATGATTCCGATAATGGAATAAGGTGATATTCCAGCGCTCGCCCAACGTTTGAAGAAAGCGCAATAGCGCCCCCGGATACTCCGGAAATTCAAACGAGAACAATCGTTCATTTGAAAGCTGTTGCGGGCGACCGCCCACCATATAGCGCACATGCAGCTTGGCCATTTCATTATCTGACAAATCAAATAAAGTATAACCCTCAGCTTGTAGAGTACTCACCAGCGACTGGTATTCCTGGGCGCCACCGGCCAGCTTCAGGCCAACGAAAATATGCGCATCACTGCCTGCAGCGAACCGATAGTTAAACTCGGTAATACCACGCCCACCCAGATGCTGACAAAAGGCCTTAAATGCGCCTTTTTGCTCAGGAATGGTTACCGCAAATACCACTTCTTTTTGCTCTGCCAATTC
>CAXQZJ010000044.1:0-4833 GCA_964228145.1 Alteromonadaceae bacterium
GCTGGATGAGGACGAGAAGCAAGGTATCTTAGATCGCATTGAAGCTGAAAATAAGCGCGGGAAAATCAATGTACAGCGCTTTAAAGGCTTGGGTGAGATGAACCCATTACAACTACGCGAGACGACCATGGATCCCAATACCCGTCGCCTGGTGCAGCTGACCATAGACGATGACAGTACCACCATGGAACTGATGGACATGTTGTTGGCCAAAAAGCGCTCTGGCGACCGCAAATCATGGCTGGAAAGTAAAGGTAATCTGGTCGAACTTGATGTTTAGAATCGCAACATTAAAAGCAGCTTTCGCTGCTTTTTTTGTGGGTGTTTTAACAGCCTGAGTTGACGATGCCGATGCGAGGTTGATTGCCGCGGCTGGCAGCACTGTATGCGTAATACACATAGCAGTTATCCGCCGTAGACACACCATTAGGCCAAATTACCGTGGCTGACGAGGCTCCCGCAACCGATACATCCGCGCCTATGTTGAAATCACTGTCGACACACCATTGAGTCGACGTTTCGCACTGGCCTCCAGCGGTTTTGATTGCAAATTCGCCCTCCAGCATGTGACGCCACGCGGTTTCCCAACTGTGTTCCGGGTAGCCATAGTCCAGCACGATTTGATCGCCGTTAGGTAGAGTCAGGACATAGTTAAGTTGATTTTGTGCCCCCTTGAGCTGGGCGTAGGCTGTGACCATCGACAACGATGATTTCATCGCTCCTTGCATTCCTTGCAGTGCAGCACGTCGGGCATCGCCGGCGAATTCAAAAAAACGAGGTGCGGCACTTACCGCCAGCACGCCTAGAATAATGGTCACAGTAATTAGTTCTATTAGCGTAAAACCTTTTGAACGCTGCAATAACACCGATAATCTCTCCTGCCAAAAAGCATAGCGTTAAGGGTAGTACGTGTTGGGCGCTTCGGTTGTTCAATCGGCGACGTAGCTTTGCTTTTCAGCAATGCTCGGTTACTATTCGCGACCTGTTCGCACTGACGTGCTGTTGTTAACTTTCTCAAGGAGCGAGATATGCGAATTATTCTCTCCGCTGTTATGGCGCTTTTTGCGCTGTCCGTAACCGCCAAGCCCTTACCGGTTGAGTATTTCAGTAAAGATGAAGACTACTTTGATGTAAAGTTGTCGCCCAGTGGGGATTACCTCAGTGCGCGCTTTTACAACGAGGGCAAAACCTCGTTGGCGATATTGGATCTCAACGATAACTTCTCTGTCAAATACATAGTCAACTTTGCCAATAACACCCAGGTGGGTCAGTATCACTGGGTGAATCACGAGCGGGTTGTTGCTCAGGTAGAGCATTTAAAAGGCTGGTTTGACCATCCTATTTATCAAGGAGAGTTGTTTGCGTTTAATGCCGATGGCAGTCAATCAAAATACCTTGTCGGCTACCGAGGAGATAACTCAGGTGGCTCGCGGATAAAAAAGGCCACACCGTTATTTGGTACGTCCTACGTGCTGGATCCGTTAGTGGATGATGAAGATAAAATGCTGATTGTCACTTATCCATGGACATCCGCAGAAGATCCCCATCCGATTGTTTATGAAGTCCACGTAACACGAGGCTCGCGTAAAATGGTGACCCGCTCGCCATCACCGTCTGCGCGATTCCTGACCGATGAGTCAGGCCATGTCAGAATTGCGGTTTCTACCATTGATTATACGACCCAGGAACTGCATATCCGGGATAACAACAGTGACCAGTGGAAACGCCTGAATCAGGATGAATTTGGCCTGTACAACATTGGCTTGTGGGGCTTTAACCAGGCCGGTGACAAGTTGATTATCAGTGCGACCGAAGACGGCGGGCCAGAGGGTGTATACCTGGTGGATCTTGCCAGTGGTGCTTATCAGTTAGTTGGCCAGGATGAGTTTGTGAGTCCGTCCAACGTATGGGTAGATGCAGTCTCTAAGGAAATTTTCGCTATTGAGCATGAAGTGGATTACCCAACATACTCATTTGTTGATTCATCCTCACCCAAATCGACCCGCTTACGTAGCCTGTTGCATGCCCTGGAAGGATTTCAGGTGCGTATTGTCAGTAGTACGGTCGATGACAAATTAAACGTGATTTGGGCCGGCAGCGATAAAGCCCCGGCACGCTACTTCATTTTTGATACCGAGAAAAACAAACTGAGTTTTTTGTTTTCGTCGCGCCAGTGGGTTGATCCTAAGTTAATGGCCGAAGTGAAACCGATTAAATTCCAGGCCAGAGACGGCCTGACGGTTCACGGCTATCTTACGGTACCACAAGGTAAAGAACTAAAAGACTTACCCTTGGTGGTATTGCCTCACGGCGGACCTCATGGCCCGAGGGATTGGTGGGGCTTCAATCCAGAAACCCAACTGCTGGCAAATCAAGGCTATGCGGTGCTGCAAGTGAACTTTCGCGGTTCAGGTGGGTTTGGTGCTAATTTTGAGCACAAGGGTCACCGCAGATGGGGTAGCGACATCCAATACGATATTATTGATGGGGTAAATTACACCATTGAGCAAGGTTGGGTGGACAAGCAGCGCATGTGTATTATGGGGGCAAGCTTTGGCGGATACTCAGCACTGCAAAGTGCCATTCTTGAGCCCGACATGTTTAAGTGCGCTATCGGTGTGGTCGGCGTTTACGACTTGCCACTGATGTTCAAAGAGGGCGATATTGCCGCTCGAGATTCAGGGCAGCGCTACTTGAAGCGGGTACTGGGTGATGATCAAGCTCAATTACAGCAATTTTCACCCACCTATAATATCGATAAGTTAAAGGCTAACGTGCTTATCGTGCATGGTGGGGAGGATGAAAGAGCACCCATCGAGCAAGCCAACGCATTAATCAAAGCATTGGATGCAGATAATCACCCCTACGAATATATGTTACTCAATGATGAGGGGCACGGGTTCTACAAACCAGTTCACCGCCAAGCATATTACCAAAGGGTAGTGGACTTCCTCGCCAAACACTTGTAACCAATAAAAAGCCAGACGACTTGTCTGGCTTATTTTTTGTCTGGCTTACTTTTTGCGTATTTTACTGTTGATAGCGTAGTAAAAACATACGCAAGGTTTCTTCAGTAATATTGGTTTGCACAACTTTTTCCGGACAGGTTTCATCGCACATCACTCTGGGCCAGAATAGGGTGCCCTTGAGCAGGCTGCGAATTTGGTCGGCGGCAAACGGAATATCGGTAATGGCAAATCTGCCATCGGCAGTGGCATCCCGCAACCAACGTTCAAGGCCGGTTTCCTGCGCGCGCATTTTATCTAACTGAGCGCGCATTTTTTCCGGGCAATAAAAGAAGTGGCCCATAGCCAGCCGCGCTAACGTGACAAAGTCATCATCGCACATCATCGCGACTTCACCTTCGATCAACTGACGTAATTGCGATTCCAAACACGCATTGGGCTGATAGCGAACATCGAGCCTAAGCATGAATTGTTCCCACATTTCCTGTAGTAAACAAAAAACCAGGGTTTCTTTACTGTCGAAGTGATTGTAAACAGTCCGTTTGGATACATTTGCCATCTCAGCAAGTTTATCCATGCTGGTGGCTTGAACACCTTGTTCGCGAAACGCACACATAGCCGCACGCAAGATATCCTCTCGCTTTTGCTCACTACGGGTTTTCTTTTCTGTGCTCATGAAATTCTCCAAAAATCAACAGTGATATTTTTACACTGATCAGTTTACTTTTCAAATTTTTCCTCTAAACTGCACCGTGTAGTTTACTTTTTAGGGGGCAAAATGAGACTGATAAGTGTCATGTTGGCGGTGTTGCTATTGTTTGGCTGCAGCAGCTGGCAACAAAACGCTGTGCCGATGCATCAGAATCCTGATTACTACCCCTATTTGCAGCCCAGTTTTGACGAGTATCTGCTGGAAACCAAAGCCTGGTTAGCCAACAACCGAACCTTTATCAGTGATGATAAGGACAAAGAGCTGGCCATGAATATGCCCTTTGTTATCCGCACCAAGCAGCCTCTCAAAGGCGCGGTAATGTTAGTGCACGGACTTGGTGACTCTCCTTACAGTTTTAGCGATATTGGCCCGACGTTGGCGGACAAAGGGCTGGATGTTTATGTACTCTTGCTGCCGGGCCACGGCTCTGACCCATCTCATATGATGATGCCGAGTTATCAAGATTGGCAGACCCTGGTTGATCACTATGCGCTGCAACTTGAGGGGCAGTATGACAACCTGTGGCTGGGTGGCTTTTCTACCGGGGCTAATTTGGTGACCCATTATGCAGCCCGAAACCCACAGATCGCCGGCTTGTTTTTATTTTCTCCAGCTTACCGTACCCACTCTCCGGTTTTAGAAGCATTGGCGCCTGTGGCGGCAGGATTATTTGATTGGGGCTGGCAGGTCGAGGAAGACAACCTTGCCCGCTATACCTCGTCGACCTTTAATGCCGCTGCCGCCTATGCAAAAAGTGCCAGTGCGGTAAGGGAAATTCTCGAACACCAGCGAATCGAGATACCAACTTTAATCTTAATCAGCGAAACCGATAGCGTGGTGGACAGCACCTTTATCCGCGAGCATTTCACTAGCCACTTCAGCCATGCAGACAGTCGATTACTGTGGCATGGCAATCTTTCCGAGCCGGCTGCGCGGGTAAAGGTGCTGAACATGTCATTACCTCATTTTAAGATCATAAATGGCTCGCACATGAGTGTGCTGTTTCGTGCCTGTAACCCGTACTATGGAATTCGCGCAGAGAAACGCCTTTGTCATAACAGTATGGATAATGATCAACTGCTACACTGTCAACAAGCGGACAGCGTCTGGAAAGGTGCCTGGGGCACAGATGCAGGCGACAAACCCTTCGCTCGC